>JBOHBA010000305.1:0-4109 GCA_050698095.1 Gaiellaceae bacterium | reverse complement strand
AACGTGCAGTAGCCGCAGACGTCGCGGCAGAGCGTCGTCAGCGGGATGAAGACCTTCGGCGAGTAGGTGACGAGCGGGCCGGAGCGCAGCCGCCGTGCTTCGGCGAGCAGTTCCTCGAGCGGAGCGGCGAGAAGGTCGGCGGCGCCCACCATGCTGTCCGCGAGCATACGTCGAGACCGCGAGGTCGCATTCGTCGAGGAGTCGGATCGTCACAGCTCGCCCGAGCGCGGCTGGCCGGGGGCGAGCCCTCATCCGAGATCCGGGCCGCGCACCTGCGCACGCGACCTTGGAGTCCACTACGCCACGATCAGCCGCCGCATCCGCAGGCACGAGTCCGCCCTGTCGGATTGCAAGACCTGACACCGCTCACACTGGAACGTGGAAGACCTGACCCCGGTTCTATGCAAGTAAGCGAAAAGAGGCCCCCGCGAAGCTGTAACTTCCGGGGGCGTGACCAACGGAAGGTGAGTTCCGCTGGCAGTCCCAAAGGTAGCGCGTCACGCCGACGTTGCGGCGATTCTCGACTCTTTCGAAGTGGCGGCTCTGATCGAGAGGATCGACGGGCTGAAGCTCCGCAAGCGGCGTGGGTACGGCACACGAACGCTTATCGGCGCGTGCCTCGTGCGGACGATCTACGCATTCCCGACCTGGACGCGCACCGTGCGTCTCATCGAGGAACACGCGGCGCTCGCCGAGGCCATCGGCGGCACACCGTCCGAGTGGGCGTGTTACCGGTTCATGACCAAGCTGCGCGAGCATTCCGCCGAACTCGCTGCTTGTGTAGACCAGTTGGCCGAAGCTCTCCGCGCTGAACTTCCCGACTACGGCGTGAACGTCGCTATCGACGCCTCCGACCTTCCCGCATACGCGAGCGGTCAGCGGTACGTCAGCAAGGGCGGTCGGGAGCGCGAACGGTTCTCCGATCCCGACGCCTCCTGGGGTCATCGCTCCGCTATTTCCACGCGCAAGGGCGCCGGCTACTACGGCTACAAGCTGCATCTCTCCGTCTGCACGCGAACCGGCCTGCCCATCGCATGGCGAGTCGAGACAGCACGGAGGCACGAGTCCCTGTTCGTCGCGCCCTTGCTCGATGCTGTCCACGCTCGTGGCTTCATGCCCGAGACGTGCGCGATGGACAAGGGCTACGACAACAAAACGCGTTCTGAGTGAGACGCGTGAGCGCGGTTGCGTACCCATCGTCTCGCTCCGCAAGGGTCGCCCGATCCCGTTTGACCGTATCCCGTTCGGCTCTGACGACTGGAAGCGCCTGTACCGGGGCCGTGCGGCTGTCGAGCGCGAGTTCGGTCGACTCAAGCACGAGTACGGACTCGCCCCGCTTCGAACACGTGGCATTGGCCGCGTCCGTATTCATGCAGACCTCACGATGCTTGGCAGGCTTGGGCAGGCGCTCGCGCGAACGCGCATACTCCGCCTCGCCGCATAAGCTGCGGGCGTGGGTCGCCTTGACCGTGCCGCCTTGAAGGTTGGCATCGGCTGCCTCTTGGTCAGTCCGCTTCCATGCTTCTGGCTGTACAACGCGCCCCGCGAGCCCACCCAAACGGTCGTCTTCCTGGGATACGTGTTCGCGCTCTGGGCGGTCGCCTTCTTACTCCTCATCGCGGGCGTGGCGTGCCTCGTGTTCGTCGGCATCCGTGCGCTTCCCCTTCGTCGCGGCGATATCGCCATTCCCTCGTAGATGCTTGATCGGAAATTGACGCGCAGCCGGGGGCGGTCACGACCAAGCTGGGCGTCGCACGTAAGCGTCGTGCAGGCTAGAAGCCTGTGCGACGCGCGCGGGTGGCGATCCAGCGCCGCGTCGTGGCCGTCATCCGGCCCGCCGTGAATTTCCGATCAAGCATCTAGAATACTGAATCCCTCGAGGAGCTCGGGCTCTTCGGACGAGACCTCGACGCGATCGACTCGCGCGCCGCGCGGGCCGCTGTGACAGAACGCGACGAGTCGCTCGACGGCGTCCGGCGCGCCTTCGAACGCGGCCTCCACCGTTCCGTCGGAGTTGTTGCGCACCCACCCGTTCACGCGGGCGTTCACGGCCTTTCGGCGCACCGAGTCGCGGAAGAAGACGCCGTGGACGAAGCCGTGAACGATGACGCGCCGGCGAATCACCAGCGGACGATCCCGGCGGGGTCGACCTCGAGCCAAACACGGTCGCCGGCGAGCGGGTGGTCGATGGAAGCCACCACGGACTGCAGGGCGGACCCGTCATCGAGGCGAACCGCCAACCGGACCGTGGGCCCGTTTCTGCGTGCACTCTCGACAACTGCGTTACCGGTCTCTCCGGCCCGTGCTCGACGAACCGTGATCGCCTCGGGGCGGATCGCCGCTCCGTCGTGGACGCTCAACCCGAGGAAGCGAGCCGTGTCCTCGTCCGCAGGGCGCGCCCAGAGCTCGTCGGCCGTCCCTTGTTGAACGATGCGGCCCGAGCGCATGATCGCGACACGATCGCCGAGCGCGAACGCCTCGGCCTGGTCGTGCGTGACGTAGATCGCAGTGATCCGCAACTCCGTGAACAGCGCGCCGAGATCCAGCACCAGCCGATCGCGCAGGCGGCGGTCGAGCGATCCCAGCGGTTCGTCGAGGAGGAGGACGCGCGGCTCCGGCGCCAGCGCTCGCGCGAGTGCGACTCGCTGCTGCTCGCCGCCCGAGAGCGTCCGCACCGAGCGGCGCTCGAATCCGGCAAGCCCGACCAGGTCGAGGAGGTCAGCGACGCGCGCGTCGATCTCCGGCCGCCGATCTCCGCGCATCCGCAGGCCGAACGCGACGTTTCCGGCGACGTCCCTGTGGTCGAAGAGTCCGTGATCCTGGAAGACGAGCCCGATCTCCCGCCGATGCGCCGCTATCACCGTGATGTCGTCACCGTCCAGCACGATGCTGCCCGCGTCCGGGCGCTGGAGCCCGGAGATCACGCGTAATAGCGTGCTCTTCCCCGAGCCGCTCGGCCCGAGCACGGCGAGCACCTCGCCTTGCGCGACCTCGAGGGCGACGTCGTCGAGCGCCCTGGTCTCGGGAAAGGCGACCGAGATGCCTTCGACGCGAAGCATCAGAGCCAGCCGCCACGGCGCACGCGCGCCTGTCCGACGACGAAGACCGCAATCGCCGTCAATCCCATCAGCACGACGGCCAGCGCGTACGCCTGCGCTGCGTTCAGCTCGCCGGGGCGGCTCAGAAAGCGGAAGATCGCAACCGGAAGCGTCGGCGCGTCGGGTCGAGCGAGAAACACGGTCGCCCCGAACTCGCCTAGCGAGATCGCGAACGCGAAGCCTGCCGCCACTGTCAATGCCCGGCCGACGATCGGGACGTCGATCTCGCGCCGCACGCGCCCGGGTGACGCCCCCAGGACGGCCGCCGCTTCCCGCTGACGCCCGTCGATCGCCCGCAGCGTCGGCGCCACGATGCGTACGACGAACGGGATCGCGACGAGCGCCTGCGCGACCGGGACGATCCACGGCGCAGCCCTGAAGTCCAGCGGTGCGCTGTCGAACGCGATCACGAAACCGAACCCGAGCATCACCGCCGACGCGCCGAGCGGGAGCATGAGGAGGACGTCCAGCACGCGCAGCCCCCTCGAGCCCGCGACCGCGAAGGCAGCGAGACCGCCGACGACGACTGCGATCGCCGTCGCCGCTCCCGCGTACACGATCGAGTTCCAGACCGCCTCCCACGGGGTCGCGAGCAGAGCGGTCGTCGGGTGGGAGAGCGCGCGGTAGGCGGCGAGGCTGTATCCATCGCCGAACGAGATGGAGCGCTCGACGAGCACCGCGAGCGGGACGCCGAGGAACGCCGCGAGCACCGCAAGGCTCCCGACGACGACGCCCCAGTCTCGACGCGTGCCCGGCCTTCGCAGCACATCCCGTTCGGGTCGTGCTCCGCGCGCGGCCGCGATGCCTGTCTCGAGCTTCAGCGCGATCCACACGGCCACGCCGACGCAGAGGAGTTGAATCACGGAGAGGATCGCCGCCACCCTGAGGTCGAAGATGCGAACCGCCTGGTTGTAGATCTCCGCTTCGATCGTCGAGTAGGCCGGCCCGCCGAGGATCAAGACGATCCCGAACGAGGTGAACGAGAAAAGAAACACGATCGCCCCGGCTGCA
>JBOHBA010000304.1:0-4588 GCA_050698095.1 Gaiellaceae bacterium | reverse complement strand
GATCATGGTCGCGCTCGGGCTGCTTCTCTTCTTCGAGCGGTTCTACGTGCTGCGCGTGTACCTGAACCGCTTTCTCGAGTGGCTCGGGTTGGAGCCTGCCTTCTGACTCCTTCGGAGCCAGAAGGCTAGACGGCCACGGGTCCGAGGCGAAGATCGTTCGCCACTACCAGCTCCTGAGCGGCGGCGATCTGGCGAAGCAGGTGTTCGATGTCCACACCACGGTGCTCTGGCGCGTAGTGGGACAGGCGTCGCGCAGCCTTCTCCAACTGGCGCTCGCAGCCCGGGCGATTTCCCCGGCCGGCCTGATACCACGCGACTGCGACGTGAACCAGCCCTTGCAGGAAGTCGCGCTCGGCCGCAGGCGCGGCGCGCCACTCATCTTCGAGCTCCTCGTGCGCCTCGAAGTACGCGCCGAGGCGGATCAGCTCGATTCCACGCTCCATTCCCACGCACGCGATTATCCGCGTCCGTAAAGGGTGCTACTGTCGAGCGCGTGGCGACGATCCTGCTGGTCGGGGTCGACCTCTTCTTCCGCGGAAAACTGGAGGGTCTGCTCCCTGGCGATCGTCTCGTGACGAGCGACAGCGTCGACGCGCCCGATCTCGTGATCGCGGACATCTCGCGCGTCGAGCCCGACGAGGTCGTGGACGCGTGGCCTGACATCCCGATACTCGGGTACACGAATCACACGGACAAGGCGGGTCTCCAGCGCGCGCACACGGCCGGCTTCGACCAGGTTGTCGTCAAGTCGGCGCTCGTCGAACGCGCCCCCGAGCTCGTCGCCGAGCTCACGGGGAAGTAGCGAGCTGACACCGATCCGCGTCGCCGGACGCACGGGCTAGACTCGGACGCGTGACGTACATCATCGCCGAGCCCTGCATCGACATCAAAGACAGGTCCTGTGTCGATGTCTGCCCGGTCGACTGCATCCACGAGTTCGAGCGACTGCTCATCATCGACCCGGAGGAGTGCATCGACTGCTTCGCGCCCTCGGAGGAGCTGATCACCTCGCATGGCCTGCGTACGTTCGCGGAGCTCGAGGACAAGTCGTGCCGAGTCCTCACCGATGACGGCTTCAAGCCCGCGGTCGTCAAGCGCTTCCGAAAGAGGCCGCTCGTGAAGCTCGAGCTTGCGCCGGCGTTCGAGGAGCGGGACCGATACGGCGGCACTCGCCTGACGACGCGCAACATCTCGCGATTCAGGCGGACGATCTGGGCGACGCCGACTCACGGCTGGCTGCTCGCCGATGGTCAGAAGACGAGCTCGTTGGGGGTCGGGCAGTTTGTTCCTGCAGTGCGCGCAACGCCGATGCGCGATGGCGAGACCTACCGCCTCGGCGTCCTGCACGGGCTCGTTTATGGCGACGGCACGTGGAACAAGATGGAGATTCGCTCCGGCGAGCATCTTCACTACGTTCAGCTCTATGGACGGCGAGTAGCGGCGTTCAGGGACCTCTTCGATCAGGTGAACTTCTCGCCGTGCCTGGACACGCATCCCGGCTATGCCGGGACGGGGGTCGTCCGTTCATGCGCCAACCTCAAGAAGCTCTTGCCGGAGACTGCGGACGCCGAATACATCGCGGGATTCGTCGACGGGTGGCTCGCGGCAGACGGTGATCCGGTGAAGGCGGGCTCGTGGCGGCTCCGCTCGACCGATCACGAGGCACTGGCCTGGCTCGAGCGATCCGCGCCGCTTGCGGGATTCGTAACCGTGGGCTCCGGTGAGGAATGCAATATGGAAACGAACTTCGGCCTGCGCAACCGCCCGATCCGTTGGCTGTACCTCGCTACCCGCGAAACACACTGGCGTGTGATGAGCGTCGAGCCGCGCGAGGCCGACGACGCCGATACGTTCTGCGCCGTCGTTCCCGGCAAGCACGAGTTCGCGCTCGCTGGTGGCGTCGCTACAAAAAATTGTGGCGCCTGCGAACCGGAGTGCCCGGTGGAGGCGATCTTCCCCGAGGACGCGCTTCCGGACAAGTGGAACGCGTTCGTCGAGATCAACTACGCCTTCCCTGATCCGGGCAAGATCAACCCGCTCGTCGACAAGTACGCGCTGGACAACGACGTCCACAACGAGCCGATCGCCTAGCTCCGTCAGGCAGGCAGCAAGTACGCGCACGGACGCGTGTCGCCCGGTAGCGGCGAGGGCGCGACCTTACTGACGAGGTAGCGGCTGTCGCCGTCCTCGACCTCGGCTCCCGGCTGTGGAGGTTCGCCGGTTCGCTCGACGAGCGTGTAGCCCGTAGGCGCCCACACGAAGAAGAGGAACCCGCTTCGTCCGTTCTCGTCCACGGCGCTCGATCCTAACGGACGTATCAGGGTTCTCGCGACGCCGTCCCCACAAGGCTGGTGCCTGGCTAAAGCCAGGCACCCGGTCGCGCGTCGACCCCGTGGCGCACTTTCAGCGCTGTGCAGCCGAGGGAGGCACCTCGATCCGAACAGTCGACCCTCGTGGGTAGCGCACCTCCGAGCTGAACCGCGCGTTCAGCGTCGCCGCCCGCTCCGCGAGCGCTTCGAGCACCGCGCTTCGACGCTCCGGCGGGCCGTCGTCGGTGACCACGAGCACTGCTCCGCCAGCTGCAGTGGCGCGCACGGAGATCTCGATCCGAGTCGGCGCTCCCCTGTGCAGCGCCTGATCGGTCGCCTCGCGCAGGATCTGATACAGCGCCGTCTGCGCGTTCTCGCCGAGCTCGTCGGCGTGGTCGACATCGAGCTCGATCTCGACATCGTGCCGCGCCGAGAGTCGCCGGGCGAGGGCGCGCACCGCGGTCGAGAAGCCAAGCTCGCGCAGCACCCTCGGCTCGAGGTCTTCGCAGAGCGCACGGAGATCCCGTGCCGAGTCGCGGGCGAGCGCGAGGCTGCGAGCGAGCGTCTCGTCCGCTTGCTCGAGCTCTCCGGCCCGGAGGCCGGCGAGGGCCGCATCGAGCATCTGCGCGATGGCCGAGAGGTGCTGCACCGGACCGTCGTGGAGGAGTTCCGCAAGTCGGCGCCGCTCCTCCTGCTCGGTCAGGATCCGCTCGGCGAGGAGCGCGCGCTCGGCGTCGTCAGGGGTCAATCGATCATCGCCTCGCGCAGCGCGATGGCGACCGCCTGGGTGCGGGTGTCCGCCTCGAGCTTCGCGAGGATGTGCCGAACGTGGCTCTTGACCGTCTCCTGGCTGATGAAGAGCTTCGCGGCCACGTCCACGTTCGACATCCCGTCGGCGAGCAGCTGCAGGATCTCGCGCTCGCGCGGCGTGAGGATATCGGCCTGACCTTGACCGGACACGAACTCCGC
Source organism: Gaiellaceae bacterium (assembly GCA_050698095.1). GTDB lineage: Bacteria > Actinomycetota > Thermoleophilia > Gaiellales > Gaiellaceae > GMQP-bins7. The sequence continues at coordinate 1,310 of JBOHBA010000304.1, read as the reverse complement.
CATGAGCGCCGGGTCGACGAAGGTGTCACCAGCGGCGACCTTCTCGATCGCGCGCAGGAGCGTCTCGTGCGGAGTCTCCTTCAGGATGTATCCGCGCGCGCCCGACTCGAGGCCTCGCTGGAGGAGTGACCGCTCGCCGTAGGCGGTGAAGATGAGCACACCGATACCCGGCACCTTGCCGAGCAAGGTCTCGGTCGCCTCGAGCCCATCCATGTCCGGCATTCGCAGGTCCATGATCACGACGTCGGGGCGCCGCCTCTCGGCGAGCGCGACGGCGGACGCGCCGTCGGTCGCCTCGCCGATAACGCGGATCCGCGGGGAGCGGGAGAGCGCTAGGCGCAGGCCTTCGCGGACGACCTCGTGATCGTCGGCGATGAGGCAGGTGATCTCGTCGGCCACGTGGTCGAGTTTACGGCGCGCATCGGCAGGCTCCTCCCTGCTGCCTGGCTGATGTGGTTCGTCGGCGCCTTTCGATGGGAGAACCAGACGCCTGAGGACGACGCCGCGAACGACCGGCTCGTGCCGGTCGCAGGTGTTCTACTCGTGCTCGCTGTCGGCGTGCTCGTCGCGGTGATCGTCCGGCGATGGCGCTGGGCGGCCGCAGGGCTGATTGTCGAGGGAGCCGTTGTCGCGATCGTGTTCGTCTACGCACTCGGCGAGTCGACGCACAGCGACCACCAGCTGATCCTTTACACGGCCGGCGTCATGGCGCTCGGGTACGCAGCCGTCGCGCTGTCGGCGCGGCCCACCTGACCGCACCTGGAGCGCCAACGCTTCAGGCTAGAGTCGCGCGATGGACGAGCTCGAGGGTGGGATCCGGCGCGTCACGCTGCCGCTGCCGACGCGGCCGGGGCACGTGCACGCCTACCTGCTCCCCGGCGAGCACGGCTGGACGCTCGTCGACACCGGCGTCGGCCTCCCGGATGCGAAGGAGACATGGGCCGCAGCGCTGGAGGAGGCTGGAGGCCGCGTCGCGTCGATCTTCGTCACGCACTTCCACCCGGACCACGTCGGCGCCGCCGCAGACCTCCACGACCTGACCGGCGCACCGGTGTATCAGGGAGCCCTCGACTACGCGCAGTGCGAGCTCGTCTGGGGGAACCCGGCGTGGTCCGAGCGCCTCCTCGACTGGTTCCGCCTCCACGGCACGCCCGACGACGTCACCGCCGAGCTCGTCGGCCAGAGCTCCGTCTACCGCCCGTTCATCCGCTACCAGCGCGACCCGATCCTCGTCGAGGTCGGAGAGCACGTGGACGGGTGGGAGCTTGTCGCGGCGCCCGGCCATGCCGACGGCCAGCTCTGCCTGCTCA
>JBOHBA010000303.1:0-3488 GCA_050698095.1 Gaiellaceae bacterium | reverse complement strand
GTTACTCACCCGTTCGCCGCTGTCCCCGAGGCCGAAGCCTCGGTTCTCGCTCGACTTGCATGTGTTAAGCGCGCCGCCAGCGTTCGTCCTGAGCCAGGATCAAACTCTCCGTGAAGAAAACGGCCTGTCCCGAGGGACAAACTGATCTTCCTTCGAGCTTGTGCTCAAAGGTCGCGTCCCGAAGGACGCGACGAGGTTTTACCTTAGGCAGGTTTGCGTAAAGCAAGCCTGCCTTCTCGACGTTTCACGCTGTTGAGTTTTCAAAGACCGCGCCGCGCGGCCGAACGAGCTCGGCGGCAACAAAAAGCCTCTGACTCGCACCAGAGGCTCTCGAGGACGGAACACAAGGTCGTATCCGCTCGCTCGAGGGCTCTCCAGTCGTCGAGTTACAGGCCTCCTGCACCCTCCTTCCGGAAGGCCGAGGGATGGTAGCACAGGAGATTCCCCTGTCAACCAAGCCGTTTTTGGCCCTCGACCCTCGCCGGATGACGCTGCAGTCGGTCAGTCGACGAGGCGAACGAAGCGCCGCTTGCCGGCCTGCACGACGGCCCCTCGAAGAGCCGAGCGCGGGATGTCCAGCTCGGTCGCCGGCTCGTCCGCGACCTTTACGCCGCCCTGTGAGATGAGACGACGCGCTTCGCTCGTCGACATCCCGAATGCCTTCGCGAGCACGGCGGGCAGGTGAACGGGATCGCCGGCGGGAAGCGCCAGCTCGGGGACATCGTCCGGCGCCTGCCCCTCGCGCACGACGCGCGTGAAGTGGGCCTCCGCCGTGACGGCAGCCTTCTCTCCATGCGACCTCGCCACGATCCAGCGGGCGAGCGCGAGCTTCGCCTCGAGAGGATCGCCGGCAAGCGGATCGACGTCCGACTGCAGGACGAGGCGGTACCACTCCGGGAGAAGGGCGTCCGAGATCCTCATCGCCCGCCCGAACTGCTCCTCCGGCCTGGCGGCCAGCGGGATGTTGTTGCCGACGCTCGAGCTCATCTTCTCGCCGTCCCAGGAGACGAGGAGCGGATTCGTGAGAACGACCTGCGGCTCGAGCCCGTACGCTTGCATCACCTCGCGCCCTGCGAGCAGGTTGTAGAGCTGGTCCGTGCCCCCGAGCTCGACGTCCGCTTCTACCGCGACCGAGTCGTACGCCTGCATCAGCGGATAGAGCAGCTCCGAGACCGAGATCGGCTGCCCGGCTGCGTACCGTCCCGCGAAGTCGTCGCGCTCGAGCACCTGCGCGACGGTCATCATCCGGGTGAGCTGGATCACGTCGGCGAAGCTCAACCCGGCCAGCCATTCGCTGTTGAAGCGAACCTCCGTCTGCTCGGGAATCACGAGCTGGTACGCCTGCTCGACGTAGGTCTGAGCGTTGCGGTCGATCTCCTCGTCGGTCAGGATCGGCCGCTCGGTCGAGCGGCCCGACGGGTCTCCGATGCGCGTCGTGTAGTCGCCGATGATGAGGACGCCGACATGCCCGTCGTCCTGAAAGGCGCGCATGCGCTGCAGCGGAATGCCGCGGCCGACGTGGATATCCGGCGACGTGACGTCGATGCCGAGCTTGACCCTCAGCGGGCGGCCGAGCGCGAGCTTTGCCTCGAGGGCTCCCGCCGGGAGGACGTGGACCGCGTTTCGCGTGAGCTCGGCAACGCCCAGCGTGCTCACCCTCGAGTCACGTGCGCGCGGGTTACCTCGCTGGGCGAGCGGCAGCCAAGGAGAGCGAGTGCGTTCTCGGTCTCGTCGCGCAGGATCTCCAGAACTTGCTCGACGCCCTTCGCGCCCCCGAAGGCGAGGCCGTACATCGCGGGGCGTCCCACGAGAACCGCGCGCGCGCCGAGCGCGAGCGCCATGACGACGTCGGAGCCGCAGCGCACGCCGCCGTCGACATAGACCTCGGCGTGGTCGCCGACCGCCTCCACGACCTCCGGAAGCGCCTCGAGCGAGGCGATCGCGCCGTCGAGCTGCCGACCGCCGTGGTTCGAGACGACGACGCCCGCGGCGCCGTGGTCGCAGGCGAGGATCGCATCCTCGGCCGTCACGAGCCCTTTCACGACCACCGGGACCTTCCACCGCTCGCAGAGCTCGGTGACGTAGGCCCATTCGAGCCCGGACTCGAGCAGGTCGAGTGAGTGGTGGCGTTCCCGGCCACCTCCCCGATCCCGCGCCGCAACGAGTGCCGGAACCTCGTCTTCCGGAGCCTCGAAACCGGCGCGCGCTTCGCCATGGCGGATTCCGTAGACGGGCAGGTCCGCTGTCAGCACGAGAGCCGAGAATCCGACCTCGAGCGCCTGCTCGATCACCTGGTCTGACACCTCACGGTCGCGGAAGACGTAGATCTGGAGCCAGAGTGGAGACCCCGGAGCCGCCGCGGCAATGTCGGCCGGGGTGGCGGTCGCGACCGTGGAGAGGCACATCAGCGTCTTCGCAGCCGCGGCGCCGCGGGCCATCGCGACCTCTCCTTCCTCGTGCGCGATCTGCTGGAACGCCATCGGCGCGACGAGTACGGGCATCGACACCGGCGAGCCGAGAACGGTGGTCTCGGTCGTCACGGCGGAGACGTCGACGAGCACCCGGGGACGCAGCCGAAAGTGCGAGAACGCCTCGCGGTTCCAGCGCAGCGTGCGCTCGTCCCCGGCACCGCCGTGGATGTAGCTCCAGGCGCCGGGCTCGATCGCGGCCTCGGCCAGCCGTTCGGCATCGTGAACCGTCAGAAGGCTCTCCATGGCCGCGGAGCCTACCGCGTGCCTGAACGCCGGATTTCATTCCACCGTAAGGGGTGGTGCGTACCCTTCGACCGTGGTCGTCCTGCTCGGGATCGCGTTCGTCGCCGGGTTCATCACGGCAATCTCGCCCTGTGTTCTCCCAGTGCTTCCGATCCTGCTCGCGGGAGGCGCCACGAGCACAGATCGCCGGCGGCCGTATGCGATCGTCGCCGGCCTGGTCGTCTCCTTCACGACCTTCACGCTCGCCGGCGCCGCGCTGCTGAGCGCGCTCGGACTCCCGGAGGATCTCCTCAGGAATCTGGCGATCGCACTGCTGTTCGTCCTCGCCGCGAGCCTCGTCTCGCAGCGGGTCGCGTGGCTTCTCGAGCGTCCGTTTCTCTTTCTCACGCGACGGCAGGTGGGTCAGGACTCGAACGGGTTCGTCGTCGGCCTCAGCATCGGCCTTGTGTTCGTTCCCTGCGCCGGCCCGGTGCTCGCTGCCGTGACTGCCCTGGCCGCGAGCGGGGAGATCACGTTCCGGATCGTCCTCGTGACCGGTGCGTACGCGGTCGGAGCGGCCCTCCCCATGCTCGCGATCGCCATCGGCAGCCAGCGGCTCGTATCGGGCATGCGCGCGGTACGGACGCATGCCACGACCGCCAGGAGGGTCGCCGGCGTCGTCATCGCCGCTACCGCGCTCGCTCTCGTGTTTCACATCGAGGAAGACTTCGCGACCGCTTTACCCGGGTACACGGAAGCGCTCCAGCGTCCGATCGAGAAGACTGCTCGGGCGCG
>JBOHBA010000302.1:0-5715 GCA_050698095.1 Gaiellaceae bacterium | reverse complement strand
GCACGTACTACGCGGGGGAGATCAAGAAGTCGATCTTCACGGTCATGAACGACCGGCTCCCGCTCGAGGGCGTCCTGCCGATGCACTGCTCGGCCAACGTCGACGACAGCGGGAGGGTGGCGATCTTCTTCGGACTGTCCGGCACCGGGAAGACCACGCTCTCGGCCGACCCCGAGCGGCGCCTGATCGGCGACGACGAGCACGGGTGGGGAGACGACGGCGTCTTCAACTTCGAGGGCGGCTGCTACGCGAAGGTGATCCGGCTCTCCGCGGACGCCGAGCCTCAGATCTACGCCACGACGCGTGCGTTTGGAACCGTTCTCGAGAACGTGGTGGTCGACGAGCGGGGCGTCCTGGACCTCGACGACGACTCGAAAACCGAGAACACCCGCGCGGCCTACAACCTCGAGCAGATCGCGAACGCGCTGCCGGCGAAGCGCGCGGGACACCCGAGCTCCGTCGTCTTCCTGACGGCGGACGCTTTCGGGATTCTCCCGCCCATCGCACGGTTGACGCGCGAGCAGGCGATGTACTGGTTCCTCTCAGGCTTCACCGCAAAGCTCGCCGGCACCGAGATCGGCGTCACGGAGCCGCAGCCGACGTTCTCGGCGTGCTTCGGGGCGCCGTTCCTGCCGCAGCCTCCCTCGGTTTATGCGCGAATACTCGGGGAGAAGCTCGACGAGCACGGAGCGACCGTGTGGCTCGTCAACACGGGGTGGACCGGGGGGCCGTTCGGCGAGGGGAGGCGGATGCCGATCCAGGCGACCCGGGCGCTGCTCGATGCTGCGCTCACGGGTGGTCTCGCGGGCGTCGAGTTCAGGGTCGATCCCGTCTTCGGCTTCGACGTGCCCGTGGCGGCGCCCGGCGTGCAGACCTCGCTGCTCAATCCGCGTCTCACCTGGGCCGATCCGACGGCCTACGACGCGAAGGCGCGCGAGCTCGCCGAGATGTTTCGCAAGAACTTCGAGCGCTTCCGAGACGTTGCGCTCGGCGTCGCCGCCGCCGGCCCGACGATCTAGCTCGAGCTGCGAGAGAGGGCGGCTGCGAGGCCGCCCTCTCCTCCGTAGGTGACGCCGAGGGCTACGAGAACGTCACGGTGACGACGGAGTCGAGGACCATCGCTCCGTCGAGCCACCATTGCCCTTCGAGGACGTACGTACCGGCAGGCAGTCCCTGCCTGAAGTTCGAGACCTGTGTCTTGCCCACGACGAGACCCCCGGGTGCAATCTCCAGATCGGTGATCGAGGGAACCTGCTTGCCGTCGACGAATAGCTCGAAGGTGCTGGTCGGCTTGAGGCAGCCGTCGTCGGCGAGGGCGGCCTCCGCGGCGTGCTCGTTACACCCCCATCCGTGGCCGACGAAGAACGGCGTGTCTGCCGAATAGGTCGTCGGGCCGACGAAGCCCGGGAACAGATTGATCCTCGTCCCTTCGCGAGGAATGTTGTTTGCGCTTGCCACCTGAGCGCCGACGAGCACTGAAAACGCCAGGAGAGCCGCGAGCGCTACGAGAACGAGCGGGTTGCGGTTCGAGCTCTTGCCGAGCATGAATCTTCCTCCTCATCTCGCTTCCGCGATCCGGTCGCCGCGGCTGCCCGATTTGTCGTGGATCGCGTTCAAGAAACGCTCAAGCTGGAGTGCGAGGTGCTGATCCAGGAAGACGCGATCGCTTGCGTTGAGAGCTTCTTGAGCTTCTCCGATCGTGAGCCGCTCAGATGGCTGGTCGGCTACGCATCGGTGTCATGCTTCCCATCCTCGCGGCCGGGCTGGCCACGGCGACCGTGCTCGCCGGCTCCCGCCCGCCCGCGGAGGAGGTCGCGCCCGAGGGTCGCGCCCCGACGCCGGCGGAGCTCTTCCCTGCGGTCGAGGCGGCGTTCCTGCGCGAGAGCTACGTATCGGGCGATACCGCCAAGCTCGTGATCTCCACCCGCGCTCGGGGTCTCAAGCTCCAGGTGCTCCACTCAGGCCCCGAGCGGAAGGTTACGCGCAGCAACAGCACGATGAACGGCGTCCCTGTGACGCCGAAGATCGCGATCGGGTCGAGCAACGGACGCCGGGTTGTGGACGTGGAGATCGGCCGGTGGCCGAGCGGGCTGTACTTCGCGCGCCTGCGCGCCGCCGAGGGTCGTGTGGGGTTCGCGCCCTTCGTCGTCAGGCCTCGCCGCCTCGGCGAGCAACGCGTCGCGGTCGTCATGGCCTGCGGGAAGGCTCGCGGCTGAGTCTCGGAGGCGTCGAGATCGATCGGACGTCCGCCGCATCGCCAGGCGGCATCGAGGTTCTTGCCGAGATCCCGGATCTCTTCGGTCCAGGGATGACTGCGCAGATGAGCTACTACGACACACGGCGGGGAGCAGGTCTTTGCGGCGGGGCCGTTCTATCTGCCGCGTCTGGTCCACGTCGATCCGGTTACGTCTCGGCTGCTCGAGAACCTCTGGGCTCGGCTCGCAGCCGGTTGATGTGATCGGAACGAGCTGGCGAGGCTCACCCGGGGTCAGCCGAGGTAGCGCGCGCGCTCACCCGGCGTCAGCTCGCGACGGGTCGAGGCGAGCCGTCGCTCGGCGAGCTCGATGAGCTTGCCGAGGTCGCCACAGATCTCGCAGCGGTACATCCGCACAGTCCCGTCGATTCCGCCCGTGACGATCGTGCGCCCCGTCGGGTCGAATGTCGCCGCCGTGAGGGTTCCCTCGTGGCCCCGTAGCAGCAGAACGTTTCGGCCGGTCTGCGCGTCGAACAGACCGCCCCGGTTCGCCGCGGTGATCACCCAGCGTTCGTCGGGGCTGAACTGCGCGTCGTGCACGGCGGTGTTGTGCTGCAGGAGGCGAACGGGCTCGCCCGTGGCGACGTCCCAGATGCGGGCGTCGTGGTCGAGGCTGGCCGTCACGAGCAGCTTGCCGAAGCGCGAGAACGCGATCGAGGTGACTCGGTCACGGTGCGCCTTGAGGATCGTGGTGCTCCCGTCGCGGCGGAGGACGACGGTCTTGCCGACGATCGTCGCCGTCGTCCTGTCGGACCCGACAACTCGGCGCGGACGTCGGCGCGGAGCAGGCTCGACGCCGAGCTCGGCCCCGCTTCTCGAGTCGAGGGCGTATCGTCGGCCTTCGCTCGTCGTCGCCTCCACGCGACCGTCCTCCGTCACTTCGATCGTGGTCACCGGTGCGCCAAGGCCTGCGATCTCCTCGAGCTCGGGCTGGAAGACGGCGTCCCAGACCCTGACGGTTCCGTCCGGGCTCGCGGTCACGACCTCACTGCCTGCTCCGCCGGTGAAGGCCGCTGACGTGACCCAGTTCCCGTGCCCGGCCATGACGAACAGCTCGTCGCCGCTCTCGGCATGGGCGACCCGCGCCGTTCCATCCTTGCCGGTCGTCACTACGTGTTCGCCGTCCGCGCTGAAGGCGACGTTCGTGAGAGCGTGGGTATGTCCCGTGAGCACGGTGTTCAGGCCCCAGTCCGAAGACCGCCAGATCCGACCGACACCGTCGGTGCTGGCGCTCGCGACGAAGTCGCCGTTGGGACTGAATGCGAGCGCGACAGCGTGCCCGCTCTGCTCGGTCAGCGTGTGAACGCGCCGTCCGCTCTGACCTGACCAGACGCGAACGGTGCCGTCCTGGCCGCCCGTTAGCACCCGCGTATTGCTTTGGGAGATCGCTGCGGACTGCGCGCCGCGATGCGGGTAGGAGTGTCGGATGCGACCGGTCGCCACTTCGACCAGCCGAGCGCCGCCCTTCTCGATCACGGCCGCCAGCGTGCCGTCGGGCGAGATTGCCGCCCCGAGTGCTTCGTTCACCCCTGCGACCGTGGTGGTGTTCCCGCTCGGTCGGATCACGAACACCTGGCCGTCCCGGCCGATGACGAGAGCAGTTCCGTCCGCCGCGAACGACGCGTCGCCTGCGGGTCTCCCTATTCCGCTTGCACGGACGACGTCGCCGCTACGCCGGTCGCTGAACGTCACGTCTCCGTTCCCCGCAACGGCGAGAAGACTCTCCCCGCGCGCGGTTGCGTCCAGGAGCGGCTCACCCACGTCGACGACCGCCCGGACGCGCGACGTGAGAAGTGCGTTTCGCAATGCTCGCTCAGCTCGGTCGCCCGGTACGAGTCGTGCGGCCTCGAGCGCGAGCAGCAGAGAGAGCTCGGGATCCCGGTCCAGCTCGGCGTCGGCGTTCGCCTGGAGCTCGTTGGCGTGCGCTTCCCGCGCCTGCTGGCGCGCCTCCGTTCTCTGGGACAAGGCATAGAGCGTCACTCCGCCCATGGCCACGAAGAGCACCGCGCCGACGGCGATGATCGCTAGCAGCTTGCGGTGCCGCCGATCTGCCGCCTCCTGCTGGCGCTGTAGCTCCCGCTCGGCCTCGTGGCTCGCCCGCCACGCGAGAACGGGCTGGGCGAGCACATCGTGGAAGATCTCGTAGCGCACGCCCCCGCCTTCTTCCAGCGAGCGGAGGATGCGGCGCTCCGAGAGCGTCGCCAGAACCGGCTGGAGCTCGCCGATCGGCACCTGGCCGAAGTCGGCGAGGTCCGAGACGTCGTGGGCGATCTTCGTGCCCGAGGGGGTGACGAGATGGTTGAAGAGGCGCGCTGCGAGATCCTTTTGCCCGGCCGACAGCGCTTTCATCGCACCCTCGAGATGCTCCTCGACGATGTGCTGGGCGCCGCCGAGCCGCTCGAGCGTCTCGAGGCGAAGGACGTCAGAGTCCGCGGCACGCTCCTCTTCCCAGAGCCGTTGCAGGACGAGTTGCAGGTACGGAGCCTCGATCCGCGTGCCGTTCTCCACTCGTTCGACGACGCCCAGCCCGCCGAGGGCCGGCTCGATCTGTCCTGTGCCCACTTCGTCGAGAACGCGCTCGATCAGCTCGGGCTCGATGCTCATATCGGCGCCGGTGAGCTCGACGTAACGATCGATCGGGCCGACGATCGCGGCCTTCGCGGCCTGGCGATCGAGACGATCGAGTCGCAGCGTGTTTGCGAACAAGCTCGGAATACGGCCCGTGAAACGATCGAGCTTCGCGAGTGAGTCCTCGCGCAGGGAGACGAGGACGTTGATCCGAAGCGGCGCCGCGAGCACGCCGGGCAGGGTCTCGGCGAACGATCCGGGGCCACCGTCGTCGGCGTGGTAGAGGAAGTACTCCTCGGTCTGGTCGAGGACGAGGTACACGTCGCGTCCCTCCTGTGCGCGCTCGAGCGCCTGGAGAGGCGAGCCGTTCAGAGCTCCGCCGGCTGCCTCGCTGACTGCTTCGGCGAGCGCCGCGGACGGGTCGTCGCTCCAGCGGGAGAAGACCACGACGAGCGGGCGCTCCGGAAGCTCCCTCAGCGACCGTGCGACGGCGGCGCTCAGGAGCGACGACTTGCCGACCCCGCTCGGGCCGTACAGCACGGTCAGTCGCGAGGCGATCAGGTTGGCGACGACGATTTCGCGCTCGCGCTCGCGGCCGAAGAAGAGCAGCTCGTCGAGCTCGGAGTCGGCGAACGCGTTCAGGCCCTTGAACGGCGAGCTCGGCTGGCTGCTCACGCGGCGTTCTCCATCCTCCGCGCGAGCAGCTCGACGTATGCGGCCGGCTCCACATCGAGCGGCGTGACGTCGTAACGACGCCAGAACGCCTGCGCGAGCAGGCTAGGCGATCCCTCGACGGCCCACGACCGGTACGCCACGGGGCGCTCGCCCCAGATCCGGTTGAGTATGAGGCGCAGGTTCCAGTCGGCCATGTCGTAGCCGAGGAACAGGAAGTG
>JBOHBA010000301.1:0-4354 GCA_050698095.1 Gaiellaceae bacterium | reverse complement strand
CGCGAAGATCGCCAGTAGAGAAACACCGAGCGCGAGCGCGGCCCGCCGGCGAAGCTCCCGGTTCGTCAGCAACGCCGCGCCTGTCGCGAGATACGCGATCGCGAATTGCGGAAGCGTCCACGTGCCGACGACTCCACCCAGGCAGAGAGCGACGACGGCCCAGCCCGCGTTCGAGCGGTTCGCCTCGAGCGCGGCCACGATCACAATGCTCATCGCGAAAAAGGCGAGTCCGTATCCACGCGCCTGACGCGTGATGTCGAGGAGCAGGGGCGAGACGGTGGCAAGGAAGAGGAAGAGCACCCCCGCGGTCGGAGCCACGCGCATGTGCAGCCACGCAGTGACCAGAGCCACGCCCGCGATGAACGGCACGACCGACCACAGCCGAAAGGCGATCTCCGATTCGCCTGCGAAGGTGCTCGTCGCCCAGGCGAGCAGACCGAAGAGCTCGTGGCTGAGATCCGGCCCGGCCAGGATCTCGCGTGGCCCGGCTCGAACGAAGCCCTGGACCGCGATGACCTCGTCGTGCCAGAAGCTGTGGCCGAGCCCGATGAGGCGCGTGCCGACCAGCGCCGAACCGAGTACCGCGTAGAGCGTCGTCGTGACGGCACGGTTTGCAAGGGCGCGATCACGCGGCGTCACTGCACCGGAGGAATCAGCCACACGTTCACCTCCCCACCGCGCGCGTACTGTTCGAATCGCAGGTGACGGGCACCGTCGCGCTGGGTACATGGGACGGTCACGGGCGGCAGCAACCACGGCTGACTGACGAAAACCACGTCGCGTCGCGCCTGGCACACCCGGCGGAGCTGATCGGCGGTTCGCGGAGTCTCCACGGGTCGGCCGAGATGGAACTCGAGATCTCTGGGGTACGGCACGTAGGCGAACACCGGGGTCGAGGCCGGCACCAACGTCCCGATGGTCGTGGCTGCGTCCTGAATCGACTCGCGCGGAAGTCGAGGGATGTCCGCGAGGTACGGACCCCCGAGGACCGCGACAAGTCCGAGCGTGGTCACGGCGATCACGGTTCGGACTCCTGTGCGACGGATCGTCACGGAGCGCGCCAGTGTGACCGCAATTCCGCTCGCCAGAAGAACGAGGAGCGGGACGAGCAGGAAGCTGAAGAATCGCGGGGCGACCTGGGTTCGCGTGATCCACAGCGTGACGACCGTCGTCACGACGCCTGCGCCGAGGACGAGCGCCGAATCACGGCTGCGAACGAGCGGGCTCGAGCCCATGAGCAGTCCGAGCGCGGCGACGACCACCAGCAATCCGAGGCCTGGGTCCACGAGCACCTCGTCGATCGATCTCAAGCTCGGCATCAGGATCTGGTCGACCGGCGCGGTGAGGACCCATGCTCCGTCGATCCGCGCGCCGTAGTCCTGGCGCGAGCCGGCCACCAGGTCGTCGAGGTGTGGGGCGTACCAGGCGAGGACGGCAACGAGCGACATCGCCAGTCCGATCGCCGTCGGCCGGCGAAGCTCGCGCTTCCGCACCAGGACAAGACCCGTCGCGGCGAACGCGATTCCGAAGTGGGGCAGCGTCCACGTGCCGACCACGCCGGCGCCGCAGAACGCGACGATCGTCCAAGCTCGCGGTGAGCGGACCGCCTCGAGCGCTGCGACCACGAGTACGCCCATCGCGAAGAAGGCGAGTCCGTATCCACGCGCCTGACGCGTGATGTCGAGGAGCAGGGGCGAGGCGGTGGCAAGGAAGAGGAAGAGCACGCCCGACAGAGCGCCAACGCGCACGTGGAGCCACGTGGTCACGACGATCACTCCGAGGACGAACGGGATGACGGACCAGAGCCGAAGCGCGACCGCGGAATCCCCGACGATCGAGGCGGTCGCCCAGCCGAGAAGGCTGAGGAGCTCGTGGTTGTTCGGGATGTACTGCCCGACCAGGATCTCGTGAGGCCCCGTCGTCACGTAGTTCCGGACTGTCATGAGCTCGTCACTCGAGTAGCCCCGGTCTAGCCCCGCGAGCCGCGACCAGCAGAGGATCGATCCGAGGACGATGTACCCCGCGGCGACGAGAGGGTTGGTCAGATCGCTTGCCCCGAAACGAGCCGAGAACGTCGGTCCGCTCACATCACGCGACAGCGAACGAGCGTCCGCAGTACGCGGATCCCGTCGAATGCGGTGAGCTTCTTTCCTGCCTCACGCCCGCGCGCCTTGTATGAGATCGGCACCTCGTGGATCCGCTCGCCCGCCCGAAGCACGCGAGCGGCGATCTCGGGCTCGATCGCAAAGCCTCGTTCACGTAGCGCAAGCGACCTGAACAGCTCGGTGCTCATCGCCTTGTGGCAGGTCATGACGTCCGAGATCCAGCAGTTGTAGAGCACGTTCGTCACCAACGTCACGGCCTTGTTCCCCATCACGTACCAGAAGCTGAAAGACGACTGGGACGTCCACGCGCGTGTTCCGAAGACGACCTTGGCCTCCCCGGAGACGAGGGGCTCGAGAAGATCTGCGAGATCGGCTGCGCGGTACTCGAGATCGGCGTCGAGGATCGCGGCGAACTCACAGCTCGCGTGGCCGAGACCGGTTCGCACTGCGGCCCCCTTGCCTTGATTCTCCGGATGGAACACCACCCGAACGTTGTCCGGCCAGGTTCGCGAGCCGAGCAGCTCCCGTGTGCCATCGGTCGAGCCGTCGTCGACGATGACGAGCTCGCGCCGGGCGACCGGGAGCTCGGCTGTCAGCGCGTCGTCGACCGCTGCCTCCACGGTCGCGCGCTCGTTGAAGACGGGCATGAGGATCGAGAGGTCTCCGGCCATCGCGCGAAATGCTGCTGACTCGACCGGCTGGCGCCTACGGAAGGGCGGCCACGCGGCTAACTCGAAGTGCACCGGGCACACCGAGGATGGCGTCCGAAGTCGCCTTGGCCTGCACGGTGTAGGCGGTCACTCGCACGGGTTTTCCGAGGGCCCGGAGCGCGGGGGCCGAGAGCTGAGCGACTGCGGGAATGACGGTTGCGCCGGGCGGGACGGTGAGCTCGAGGGTCTTGGGCTCGATCGCGAGCCAGCGTCCGCCGGGGTAGTGGCGAACGCGCTCGACTTCGAGCGTGGCGGTGCCGGCGCCGGCGGCGATGAGCTTCCCGCGCAAGCCGAGGGAGAAGCTCGAGCCTGGCTTCGCCGCGAAGAGCGGCTTGAGCGCGCGTCTCAGGTGTCGAATCGGGTTCGCGTCCGCTCCTCCGTCCGGGTGAACTTCGAAGTGCAGGTGTGGGTTCCCGTTGGCGTCGCCGGAGTCACCGTTCCATGCCACCTGCTCGCCGGCTGCGACGCGCGCACCGTCCGGCACCGCGAAGGTCACGTCCTTGACGCAGCCTCCTTTGTTGTCGTTGCGGGCGGTCAGGTCGTTGTTCAGGTGGATGTACAAATACATCGTCCCGGTGCGCCCGTAGAGATAGAGCATGCAGCCGCCGAGCTGAGACTCCGCATGCTCGACGCGCCCGTCCTCGACGGCGACGACCGGCGCGCGCCACGGGTTCTCCAGGTCGATTCCGGCATGTCGGCCGTTTCCACGCGGATCGCCGTAGTTGTCCCAGAGATCGGTCTTGGCGACGAGTGGGAAGACGAGCCGCGGAACGCCTTGCGGTTGTCCGCTCGCCGGGGTGGTCGTCAGGGCCGCGGCCGCCAGGCCGGCGAGAGAGAGGGAGACGAGAGTCCCTCGAGCTGTCCGGTGGCGTCTCATAAGAGAAGGTGCTCCGGGTCCCGCGCGAAGTGCGGGAGGCTAGCAGAGGTCAGGTGTCCTGGTACTTCGTCGAGGCGGCGCGGGGCGACGATAGAGTCCGCGCCGATGAAGATCGCCGTCTGCGTGAAGCACGTGCCGGACGCGACCGTTCACAAGCGGATCGACCCGGGAACGAAGCGGCTCGACCGCTCCGGCGAGGCCGCCCTCAACCCGACCGACCTGAATGCCGTCGAGGAAGCGCTCCGGATCAGAGAGGCGCGGGGCGGCGAGGTCATGCTCGTCACGCTCGGGCCGCAGAAGGCGGCCGACTCGTTGCGGAAGGCGCTGGCGATGGGCGCCGACCGATCCGTTCTCGTCACCGACGACGCTGCGACCGGCTCCGACTTGCTGGGGACGAGCCGCGTTCTCGCCGCGGTGCTCGCACGAGAGGCGCCTGACCTCGTTCTCTTCGGACAGGCCTCGAGTGACGGAGACGGAGCCGTGCTGTGGGCGGCAGTGGCAGATCGCCTTCGCCGGCCGCTCGTCTCGCAGGTTGCGTCGCTCACGGTCGACGCGGGCTCGATCACCGGCAAGCGACAGACCGAGCACGGCTACGACGTCATCTCGGCTCCGCTACCGGCGATCGTGGCCGTCTCCGACGCGATCAACGAGCCGCGCTACCC
>JBOHBA010000300.1:0-2535 GCA_050698095.1 Gaiellaceae bacterium | reverse complement strand
AGTCCTTCAGTGCCACGGTGAGCCTCCGCGCCGTCACTGTCACCTGCGCGTAGCTGTACGTGTCGAGTGCCGCGCAGCGCATGCCCATCCCGTTCGGCGGAGGCGGCTTGAAGAAGAGGGCGCCGATCGCCGTGCCCGCTCCGGGTGTCCCGAGGAAGCCGTCGATCTCCTTCGCGAACGTGTTCGTCGCGACCGGGCCCGTGACGACCTCCCAGATGCCCGAGCCCTCTGGCGGCCCCCCGAGAGTCGTGTACCGCACCTCGTTGACGAAGTTCGCGTGCGTGTCGGTGGTCAGGAAGACGGCGTTCTTCACGTTGGCTTGGAGGAAGCGGAGAATCCGCTCGCGCTCGGCCGCGTACCCCTCCCAGCGGTCGTAGGGCAGCGCGTAGTACTGCTGGATCGGAACCTCGTTGACGACGACCTTCCAGGTCGCCTTCGACGCCCTGATCGCCTTCGTGAAGGCGGCGTACTGACCCGCGCCGAGCATCGTCCGCGCTGGATCGCTGAGTGCCGCCGTGCAGGCGGGCGCCACCGGGTTCTTGAGCGCAGGAGCGAGAGTCGAGAACGCATCCCGCACCGCCTGTGGAGCGGTCGGAGCGAGGTCGCCGGCGCACACCTGAGTCGCCTTCGCACTGCGGAACGACCGCTCGTCGAGGAAGAAGAGCTCGAGGTTCTTTCCCCACCGGGTCGTGCGGTAGAGCCCGCCCGCCTCCGTGAACCGGACCGGCGCGTAGTCGAGGAACGCCGTGACGCCTGCGTCGTAGATGTCGCTTCCGTTTTCGGCGCGCGTGAAGTCGTTGATGAACTCGTGGTCGTCCCAGTGGCTGTAGAGACCCGCCGACGCGCGGAGCTTCTGGAGCGCGGGAAGTGCCAGGCCGAGCTTGTACTTCGCCCACTTCTGCCGCACCGTGCGCGCGACAGGTACGCCGCCGACCTCGCTGTCCGAGTAGATGGTGTCGCCGAGGTTGATGTTGAAGGCGTTCTTCTCCGCCACCATGCGCGCATAGACCTCGAAGCGGTTGAAGGCCGGAGCGCCGCTCGGTCCCGGGGTCGCGTCGGCATCGCCCGAGATGGCGAAACGCACCGGCGCGTCGGCGGTAGGCGCCGGCGCCGTCGTGAACGTCCCGACCGCGCTCCGCGCCTTTTCCTGGGCGAACACGTACGTGTACGTCGTCGCCGGCTTGAGCTTGCGGACGAGACCCTGAACCGTGAGGTCCGCTTCACGGGTGGCTCCACCCTCGAACAGGCGGGCGGTCTGTTGTCCGCGAGCTGCCACCGCGAGCCCGACGACCCCGGCCTTCGGCGCGCGCGTCCAGAGGATCGCCGAGGTCGAGGTGATCTCGCCGGCAGCAACGCCGTACCGAAAGGCACTTGCCGCCGGCGCACCGGCGGCCGGCATGGCGATCGCCATGAGGCAGGTGAATGCTACGGCGATTCCGGCGGCCCGGCGCACGGCGACGAGCCTACGCGGCCGCAGGAGGACGGTCAATTCCCTCGTGGCCCTCCTCGGGCTCGAGGAAAGCTAAAGAACCACAGCGCGGAACACCGCGAGGAGACGACGGCCTGCTCGATCGCATCTGGAGAACGCACCACGGCTCGAGGCGGAGATCCGCCCCGGGGTTCACGACCACGCGGACGGATCCAGGGGCGCTACGCTAACTCTGTGCGGGCGTGATGTAGCGGTAGCATCCGACCCTTCCAAGGTCGTCGCGCCGGTTCGAGCCCGGCCGCCCGCTTACGGATCGACCAATACCAGGTCGCCGGCGGCGACGCGGCGCGTCCAGAGCTCGGAGGCGACGAGCTCTGCGATGCCGGTCTCCACGAGCAACCGTACGAACGGGATTTCGGACCCCGGGTACGAGATGCCGACGGTCGAGCCTCGGGTCGGGTTGCCAACGGATACAACCGGGAATCCACGCGTCGCCGACCACTCGAGCACGACGACGTCGAACCGCGATCCGGCGAAGAGGAGCGTCGCATAGCCAGGGCGCTTGCTCAGGTAGACGTCGACGTGGAGCCAGTCTCCCGTTTCCGCAGCGTCCGCGGCGATCCGCGGGCCTTCGCGGAACATGAGCGCCGACTGAAGCGCGGAGGAGAGGCGCTCGGCAGGCGCGATCGTCGCGACCATACGCGCGTCGTCGACGAGCCCGACGACCTCCTCGAGCCAGAGATTCCGATCTGACCTGAGCTGGGCAGCCGCCTCGACAGCCGGGCGGAGGTCTGACACCTTCGGCCCACAGTCTCCGATCCGGCCGGCGAGGAGCAGCAGCACGGCCATTGTCGCCTGGTACGTGAGACACGCGACACCGCCCTCCTCGGCTCCAGCCAGGAGCGGGAGAACCATGTCCGCGACAAGGGCGAGATCGCTCTCGGAATCGTTCGTGATCGCAACGCAGCGGCTCGTTCCGCGGTGAGCCCCGAGTGCCTCCACGGTCTCGGGCGTCGTGCCCGAGGCCGAGATTCCCACCGCGAGGGTGTCCGCCGAGGGACGCGTCGGGCACGCGGTCGAGGCAAGCTCGGCAAACGCGTCGAGAC
>JBOHBA010000299.1:0-3796 GCA_050698095.1 Gaiellaceae bacterium | reverse complement strand
CCCCGAACCCGGTCGGGGCGGCGCGTCGACATGGTCGATCGACGTCAACTAGCCCTTGATCTCAGTCCAAGCTGCAACCCAGTCGGCGTAGTCCTTGCATACCTCGCCACGGTCGTCGCCGCAGTCGACCACGGGCGTCTTCCAGTAGGCGATCTGCGAGAAGTAATCCTCGTCAGCGGCGTGGAAGGTGTCGCAGTGATTCGGGTCGGACGTGAGCTCGCACGACTTCGCGTTCGAAGGTGCCTCTCCGAACCATTCTGCGACTGCGGCATTCGCCTCAGGCGAGACGATGTGATTCATCCAGAGGTACGCGCAGTTCGGATTCGCCGCCTCGGAGTCCACCATCCACGTGTCGGACCACCCAGTCGAGCCCTCCTCGGGCAGCGTAACCTCGATAGGCACCGGCGTCTTCTCGGCTTTCATCAGATTCGCGATGATCTGCCACGTCGTGCCGACGACGCTGTCCTTGGACTTGAAGTTCGCGATCTCGTCCGTGTACAGCGACCAGTACTTGCCGACGAGCTGACGCTGTTGCTTCAGCAGGTCGACTGCCGCCTGGAACTGCGTGTCGTCGAGCTCGTACACGTCCGTGATTCCGAGGTCGGGCTGCGTCGCCTTGAGGTAGAGGGCGGCATCGGCGATATAGATCGGGCCGTCGAATGCCGTCACCTTGCCCTTGTACGGCGAGTCCGCCTCCCAGACCACACTCCAGCTCGTCGGAGCCGGGCTCACCTCGTCGGTCCGCCACATGAGGAGGTTCGCTCCCCGCCCATGGGGGATGCCGTACATCTGGCCGTCGACCGAGTTGTGCGGCTGGTCTTTGAGTGCCTCGAAGACATCCGCGTAATTCGGAACGAGGTCCGTATTAACGGGAGCGACGTCGCCCGCTGCGATCAACCGCAGCGTTGCGTCACCCGAGGCCGAGACGCTGTCGTACTGTCCGGTCCGCATCAGCGTGACCATTTCGTCCGAGGTGTTGCCGAGCTTCGTATTGACCTGACAACCCGTCTCCTCCTCGAAGCCCGTTACCCAGTCGACATTGGGATCCGTCGAACCGTCCTCGACGTACCCGGCCCAAGCGACGAGGTTCACCTGGCCTTCCTCGCGGGCAAGCGTCTGGATCTCCTCGAGCGACGTGCCGAGACCCTCGATCTCGGTGCTCGCCCCGCCT
The DNA here is from genome assembly GCA_050698095.1 of Gaiellaceae bacterium. Lineage (GTDB taxonomy): Bacteria > Actinomycetota > Thermoleophilia > Gaiellales > Gaiellaceae > GMQP-bins7. The sequence goes on along the minus strand of JBOHBA010000299.1, from coordinate 2,625 downwards.
CCGCCTCCGCCGCCGCCGCATCCCGCGGCGACCACGCTGAGCGCCCCCACGAGCAGGCCGAGTGCGGCCCAGCGGGCAATGCGTACCTTGCGTCCCTTCATTCGGATCCTCCCTCCGATTCGTCGATCACCGACTCCTGCTCCGGGCGCCACTCGAGCGAGACCCGGCGCCCTTTCGTCTCGAGCACATCGCTCGAGCCCTCCTCGAGGTTCTGCGCGAGCACCTGGAGCTCGCCACCGCGGTCGAGCGTAACGTGGTACCGCGTCACCGGCCCGACGTACTGCACGTCACGGACGAGCCCCTGCTCAACGTGCGCGCCTGGCTGCGGTTGCTGTCCGTTCATGAGGATGTTGATCTTCTCAGGTCGGACGGTATAGCGTCGCCCGTCGCGCTCGATGACGTTCGAGACGCCGACGAACCCGGCGATGAACTCGCTCTCGGGGTGCTCGTACACCTCGGCGGGCGGCCCGATCTGCTCGATGCGGCCCTGGTTGAACACCGCGAGGCGATCCGACATCGTCAGCGCCTCCTCCTGGTCGTCTGTGACGTAGACGAATGTGATCCCGACCTCGCGCTGGATCTGCTTGAGCTCGATCTGCATCTCCTGGCGCAGCTTCTGGTCGAGCGCGCCGAGCGGCTCGTCGAGGAGGAGCACCTTGGGGCGATTCACGATCGCGCGCGCCAGCGCCACGCGCTGCCGCTGGCCGCCCGAGAGCTGAGACGGCTTGCGCTCTCCGTGGGAGCCGAGGCGGACCATGTCGAGCGCCTCCTGAGCGCGCTCGCGCCGCTCCCCTTTCTTCACCTTCTTGACCATGAGGCCGTACTCGACGTTCGCCTGCACGGTCATGTGCGGAAAGAGCGCGTAGTCCTGAAACACCGTGTTGACCGGGCGCTCGTAGGGCGGCAGTCGCGAGACGTCCTCGCCGGCGAGCTCGATCGTCCCCTCGTCGGGGATCTCGAAGCCCGCGATCATCCGCAGGGTCGTGGTCTTTCCGGAGCCCGAGGGCCCCAGCATCGTGAAGAACTCGCCGGGGGCAATGTCGAGGTCGATGGCATCGACCGCGACGACATCTCCGTACCGTTTGGTCAGGCCTCTGACGCTGATGTCCGGCGCGTCGCTACGCGCCAAGCGACTCTTCCAGGATCGCGAGACCCTCGTCGAGCTCGTCAGGGGCGATGTTCAGCGGCGGCAGCAGCCGGATCACGTTCCCGTAGAGCCCGCACGACAGGAGCACGAGGCCGCGGTCGAACGCGGCGGAGACGACAGCCGACGCGCGATCGGGCGAGCGCTCGGCGAATTCGAATGCCAGCATCGAGCCGAGCCCGCGAACCTCACCTATATCCGGGTGGCGGGCAGCGAGCTTCTCGAGTCGTCCGCGAAGCGTCTGGCCCAGCAGGTGCGCGCCGGCGAGGAACTCCGGATCGGCGACGATGTCGATAACGGCGAGCGCAGCGGCGCACGAGAGCGGATTGCCGCCGAACGTCCCTCCCAGCCCGCCGGGCGGCACGGCGTCCATCACCTCGGCGCGGCCCGTCACACCGGCAAGGGGAAGTCCTCCGCCGATCGACTTCCCCGAAACGAGGATGTCCGGCTCGACGCCGTCGTACTGCTCGATCGCCCACATCGTCCCCGTGCGACCGACGCCGGACTGCACCTCGTCGTCGACGTACAGGATCCCGTGCGAGCGGCAGAGCTCCTGCAGGCGCGCCGGATAGTCGGGCGGCATCGCGATGAAGCCGCCCTCGCCTTGCACCGGCTCGAGAACGACACACGCGACGGTCGAGGGGTCGACGTCCGCCTTGAAGAGGTGCTCGAGCGCCGCGATCGCGTCGTCGGACGTGATCCCGTGGTAGGGGTACGGAGCGGGCGCTCGGTAGACCTCGGGCGCGAACGGCCCGAAGCCGGCCTTGTAGGGCTTCACCTTGCTCGTCATCGTCATCGCGAGGAGCGTGCGCCCGTGGAACGCGCCGTCGAAGACGACGACTGCGGGGCGACCAGTGGCAGAGCGCGCGATCTTGACTGCGTTCTCTACGGCCTCGGCCCCGGAGTTCACGAGCAGGGACCGCTGCTCGCCCTGACCGCACGGCGAGAGCTCTGCGAGTCGCCGGCAGACCTCGACGTACGGCTCGTACGTCCCGACGATGAAGCATTGGTGGAGGTAGCGGTCGGCCTGCTCCTTCACGGCTTCGACCACCGCCGCGTTGCGGTGGCCGGTGTTCTGACACCCGATTCCACCCGCGAAGTCGATGTAGGAGCGCCCGTCGACGTCGACGATTCGAGCCCCGTCGGCTTCCGCGACGACGAGACGCGGGGTCGTCGCGCCGGGGGCGACGTAGCGCGCCCGCGCCGCCGCGATTCTCTCTGCCTGAGTCCCTTCCGTAACGGACATGGCGGCGATTATGCACACGTGGCGCACTCCGAACTGCCTTTGCCTCGCCAGACGAGAGTCTGGCGGCCGCCGCGTCTACCATCAGGAGAACCGCCGGAGTAGCTCAGTTGGTAGAGCAAGTGATTTGTAATCACTAGGCCGTGGGTTCGAGTCCCGCCTCCGGCTTCGGACGGACGCGCTACGCGAGCACTTCGCGCGTCTTCTGATGCGCGAGGATCTTCCGCTTGACGCGCTG
>JBOHBA010000298.1:0-3294 GCA_050698095.1 Gaiellaceae bacterium | reverse complement strand
CGCTCGAGGGCTGCCCGCCCCAACCGGGTGCGCCGGCGGTGGCCGGCCGGCTGTTCGAGCGCTCGAAGGGCAAGGACACGACGACGGGCCACTGGGAGCACATGGGCATCGTCACGCCGACCGCCTTTCCGACGTACCCGCACGGCTTTCCGGACGACGTCATCGACCCGTTCATGAACCAGACCGGCAGGGGCGTCCTCGGAAACGCCCCGGCATCGGGCACCGAGATCATCCAGGAGCTCGGCGAGGAGCACCAGGAGACCGGCAAGTGGATCGTCTACACGTCGGCCGACTCCGTCTTCCAGATCGCGGCGCACGAGGAGACGATCCCGCTCGAGGAGCTCTACGACGGCTGTCGCGTCGCGCGCGAGCTCCTCACCGGCCGGCACGCGGTCGGGCGCGTGATCGCACGTCCATTCACCGGCGAGCCCGGGCACTACGAGCGGACGCCGAACCGGCACGACTTCTCGCTCGAGCCCAGGCGTCCCAACTATCTCTCGCTCGTGCGCGATGCGGGGAACACGGTGTACGGGGTGGGCAAGATCAGTGACATCTTCGCCGGCTGCGACGTGGACGAGTCGTACCTGACGAAGTCCAACGTCGACGGGATCAATCGTACGATCGAGCTCCTCGAGTCGATCGAAGGAGGGCTCGTCTTCGTGAATCTCGTGGAGACGGACATGCTCTGGGGGCACCGAAACGACCCGGTGAACTTCCACCGCTGCCTCCAGGACTTCGACCGGCGTCTGTCGGACATCCTCGAGACGCTGCGGCAGGGCGATCTGCTCGTCATCACCTCGGACCACGGCTGCGACCCGACGACGCCCTCGACGGATCACTCGCGCGAGCACGCGCTCTTGCTGGCGTATGCGGCGGGGCGGAATGCGGCAGGGCGCACCCACGAGGAGGGCGAGTTCGCCGATGTGGGCGCGACCGTGAGCGCATGGCTCGGCGGCAAGTCACCGGGCAAACGCCTGCCCGGCCGCCTGATCGAGCTGTAGCTTTCTACGCGGCCGCGGGGCTGGGGGAGTGGGAGACGTAGACGCCCGGGCCCGAGCCGTCGGGGATCGGATCGCCGTCCTCGTCGAGGAACTCGAGGTGAAACGCGAGCGCCTCCTTCATGTGCGCGACGCATTCCTCGATGGTGTCACCCGTCGCGACGCAGCCGAGAACGTCCGGTGACCAAGCCGAGTAGTTCGTCGGCGGACCGCCCTCGATGAGGATGACGTACCGCTCAGCCTGTTCCGTAAAGCTGCTCATCGCGTCAAACGTGCCTGATACAGGATGCTTGCCTTCGACTTCGGGTGCAAGTCGTCGGAGCGCCTCCCCGGGATTGTGACCGTGCCTGGCTTCTGGGGATGTCTGTACTGACGATGGCTCCCGCGCGTTGCACCAGGTGCCAGCCATCGGCTTCGACCAAGCCGATGATCTGCCAGACCTTCATCGGGCATGATCGTCGCGATGACACCGGGCGACGACAAAATGGCCGAAGGAGACAGGTGAGCCGCGCCCCCGAACTGATCGAACGCAAGCGGAACGGCGAAGAGCTGTCCGATGACGAGATCGCCGACCTCGTCCTCGGCTATACGCGCGGCGACGTACCCGACTACCAGATGGCCGCGTGGTGCATGGCCGTCTACTTCAAGGGGCTCAATGGGCGCGAGACGCACGCGCTGACGGACGCGATGATCCGCTCTGGCGAGACGCTCGATCTCGGAGCGGCGCTGGGGCGTCGCGTCGTCGACAAGCACTCGACGGGCGGCGTCGGCGACAAGACGTCGCTGGCAGTCGGCCCCATCGTCGCCGCCTGCGGCGTGCCCTTCGGGAAGATGAGTGGACGAGGGCTCGGGCACACGGGCGGCACGCTCGACAAGCTCGAGTCGATCCCCGGCTACCGCGTCGAGCTCTCGACCGACGAGTTCATCGCGCAGGTGAAGGACATCGGCCTGGCGATCATCGGGCAGACGGGCGACCTCGTCCCGGCGGACAAAAAGCTGTACGCGCTCAGGGACGTCACAGCGACCGTGGACATCGTCCCGCTCATCGCCTCGTCGATCATGTCCAAGAAGCTCGCCGCCGGCGCCGACGCGATCGTGCTCGATGTGAAGGTCGGAGACGGCGCGTTTATGAAGACGATCGAGGACGCATGGATACTGGCCGAGCAGATGGTCGATCTCGGCCGGCGGGCCGGACGTGAGGTCGTCTGTCTCCTCACCGACATGGATCAGCCACTCGGACATGCCGTCGGCAACGCGCTCGAGGTGCGTGAGGTGATAGCGACGCTCAAGGGCCACGGCCCCGACGACTTCACCGAGCTCGTCCTCCATGCGTGCGCGCGGCTCCTGGCGCTGTCGGACCTCGACATCTCCGTCGACGAGGGGCGCCTGCGCTCGCAGCGGGCGATCGCGGACGGCGCCGCGTTGGCGTCCTACGAGCGCTGGATCCGGGCGCAAGGGGGCGACCCCGATGTCGCCGCCCTTCCGATCGCGCCCGTCGTGCGAGAGGTGACGGCTCCGCACAGCGGTGTCGTGACTCGCGTGGGAGCCCTGCAGATCGGGCTTGCCGCGCTCGAGCTCGGAGCCGGGCGTCGGACGAAGGACGACGCGGTTGACCACGCCGTCGGAGTCGTCTGTCATGCGAAACGCGGGCAGAAGGTGGCAAAGACGCACCTCCTCGCGGACGTTCATGCGCGAAACGAGGAGTCGGCGACGGCTGCAGCCGAAGCTGTGCTCGCTGCTTACGAGCTCGGTGCGAAGGCCCCGCACGCGCGTGGCATCCTGCTCGACGTCGTGTCCTAGCCGGCACCGCGATGCCAGAGCTGCCCGAGGTGGAAACGATCCGCGCGCAGCTCGCGCCGCGGCTCCAGGGGCGGACACTCACACGCGTCGAGATCCTCGACCCTCGGCTAACTCGGCCCTACGACCTCTTCGAGGTTGCGGAGGAGCTCGAAGGCGCGGTCGTCGCATCGGTCGAGCGGCGCGGCAAGTATCTGCTGCTGCGACTGGAAAGCGGACTCGGGCTCCTCGTGCACCTGCGCATGACCGGGAGCTTCGGCTTTAAGCCCACGACGCACGAACGTGCCGTGCTCGAGCTCGACGACGGCTCGAGGCTGGCGTATCGGGACATCCGCAGGTTCGGCACCTGGCTCGTCCTCGAGCGTACGGACGTCGAGCCGTACCTTGCAGCCAAGAACGGCGTCGAGCCGCTCGGCTCTCGGTTCACGGTCGCCTGGCTCGCGTCCCGACTCGCCACGCGCCGTGCGCCCCTCAAAGCGGTGCTGCTCGATCAGCGCGT
>JBOHBA010000297.1:0-6514 GCA_050698095.1 Gaiellaceae bacterium | reverse complement strand
ACCATGCGCTGTCCCGCACGGCTCGTGCTCCGGCCGAGCTCGCCGTTCTCTTCATCGATCTCGACGACTTCAAGACCGTCAACGACAGCCTCGGTCATGCAGCCGGCGACGAGCTGCTCGTCAGCGTCGCCCGGCGCATCGAGTCGTGTCTTCGTCCGGAGGACACCTGCGCGCGGCTCGGAGGAGACGAGTTCGCCGTCCTGATCGAGAACATCTCCGGACTGGAGGCTGCGGAGGGCGTTGCCCTCAGGATGCTCGAGGAGATGGCCGAGCCGCTGTCGATCTCCGGCTCAGAGGTGGCCGTGCAGGGGAGCGTCGGGATCGCGCTCGGGACGGGTGAGCAGTCGACGAGCGAGATCCTGTCCAGCGCCGATCTGGCGATGTATCGGGCGAAGGGAGACGGCAAGGGCCGGTGCGCACTCTACGAGCCGTCGATGCACGAGGGAGTGCTCGAGCGCTTGGCGCTCAAAGCCGATCTGCAGCGGGCCGTCGTCGCCGAGGAGTTCGACGTGCACTTCCAGCCGATCGTCGCGCTGCAGTCGAGCGCAATCACCGGCGTCGAAGCGCTCCTTCGGTGGCGACATCCCGAGCGTGGTCTCGTGGCGCCGGCAGAGTTCATCGCTTTCGCCGAGGAGACGGGCCTCATCCTGCCTCTCGGACGGCTCGTGCTGCGCCGCGCGTGCGAGCAGGTTGCGCACTGGCGACTCGTCGGGCACCGCGACCTCGGTGTGAGCGTCAACATCTCCGCCAAGCAGCTTTCGAGTAGACACTTGCCCGCCGAGGTCACGGCCGCCCTCACCGAGTCCTCGCTCGATCCTGACGCGTTGACGCTCGAGATCACCGAGAGCGTGCTTCTCGACAGTCAAGTCGTCATCGGCCGGCTCGAAGAGCTCAGGGCACTCGGCGTGCGTATCGCGATCGACGACTTCGGGACCGGGTACTCCTCGCTCAACTACCTCCTCCGCTTCCCCGTGGACACGCTGAAGATCGCGAAGTCTTTCATCGACGATCTGGGCTCCAGCTCGGAGCAGGAGCGGCTGGTGGCGGCGATCGTGCGCCTGGGGGCCACGCTCGGCCTCGACACCGTTGCCGAAGGAATCGAGACGCAATCCCAGCGTGAGCGTCTGCGCGCCCTGAAGTGCCAGTTCGGGCAGGGGTACTTCTTCGCGCGGCCGATGTCGGCGGACGAGCTCAGCCCGGTGCTCGTGCGCGCACGCGTGGCCTAGCCTCCAGCTCACATACGCTGCGGGCGTGCCGGTTCGCAGGCGACTCGTCGCGATCGCTTCGCTGGCTGCGTTGACGGCGGTGCCCGTCGCCGACGGGACTCGTGCCGCATCGCCGCCCGTCGCAGTCCTGCTCGCGCGCCACGCTCCGATTCTCGTTCTCCACCAGGCCGAACGCTTCCGCCCGGTTCCCGCCGACGGTTTCCTCGCCGACGCCGACCTCCAGAGGCAGACGCCGGCGGGCTGGGAGAAGGTCGAGGGTCCGCTTCCCGCAGGCGGCGCCGAGCTGCGGCTCGACCAGCGGCAGTGTCGGGCGGTGGAGGGAATCGCCGCTTCGCCGTGCTACGAACGCGCCGAGGCGGCTCATGCCGCTGCGTCAGTTGTGTACGGGACGGTGCTCAGGGCCGAGGATCGGATCGACCTGCAGTACTGGATCTGGTACCCGTACAACGACTACAGTCCGACGGTTCCGGCCGGTGAGGTGTGGCAGGTCCACGAGGGCGACTGGGAGTCGGTCTCGGTGATCCTCGACGCCGCAGGGCGGCCGCTCTTCGTCGGGCTCTCGAAGCACTGCGCAGGGACCCGGCGTGCCTGGGACGACGTCGCGCGGCAGGGAGCGCGACCGATCGTCTACGTCGCGCTCGGCTCGCACGCCAACTACTTCCGTGTCGGAACGCATCGCCACAGTCCCATCTGCTGGCCGCGGGAGCTGCGCGACATCGTCCGCTCGCTGAAGCTCGTGGATCGAACCGGAGCAGGGCGGAGGCTGCGCCCGCGGCTCGTCTCCGTCACCTCCACCCGCCCGTCCTGGATGCGGTTTGCAGGCTCGTGGGGCGAGGACGGCTACGTCCACTTCGCCAACAACGATCCGATCCCGTATCGGGGAAGCCCGGTCAGCCCGCCGTTCCAGGATCAGTGGCGCTCTCCGGTGAGGGAGGAGCTGAGTTGGCCGCGCGGCTGAGTCGCTCTAGCATCACTCGGGCCAGAAGTCGGGGATGTGCTCGGCGTCACCCTCTGCGTTCTCGAGCCGCTTGGACACGATGATCAGCTCGGCATCCTCGGGCTCGTCGTTCCACACCGAGCGCCAGGTCTCGGGGGGAACGCGCACGACCGTCCCGGCCTCGACGTCGACGACCTCGTCGTCGAGCTTGAACTGGAGCGCGCCGGAGGCGACGAAGTAGATCTCCTCCTGCTCCTTGTGACGATGACCGTACGAGCCCTTGCCTCCGGTGTGCTGCGGCATTCGGCGGTAGGTGAAGGCGACCTGCTCCGCTCCGAGCGCGGATGTCAGCATCCGCATCTCGCCGGGATAGTCGCCAAGGACGTCGTCCACTTCCTCGAGCCGGGTGATCGTGTAGTCGGCCATCGCACCTCCATCGCGTCGGGGTCGGCGCCGACTCTACTGCCGCATTGCGACGCGGCGAAGAGCGAGGGAGGCAACACTGGCGCAACCAAGCCTTACGGACCGCCAACAACTTCTGGGCGCCGCGCTCGTTAGAGCAGGTATCCCGACGGACCTCCTGGAAAGGGAGTGGGCGATGTCCACCGCCGAGCAGCACCCGCAGCACGAAGAGCTGAGTCAGGAGGATCGGCGCGTGATCGATTGGCGCTTCGACCAGTTCCGGTCTCTCGGTTTCGGCGAGCAGGACTCATGGCTGCTCGCGGGAGCGGACGCGGACCTGCACCTCGTGCGAACGCTCGTCGGCGCCGGCTGCCCGCAGCACCTCGTGCTCGGGATCGTTCTCTAGGCATCTAGCCCGTCCGAGCGTCCGCGAGTCGCTACGCGCCGAACCAGCGCTCGAGGCGCTCGCTCTCGAACGCGCGCTTCTCGGCGGCGTGCGCCGCATCGGGCTCGGCGATGGAGACGACCGGCTCGGGTGTTGCATACCACTCGCCTTGGACGAGCGCGGCGGCGGCGGCGCCCATCTCGATGAAGCAGGAGCCGGTCCCGTCGAACGCCGGCGGCTCCTTGCCTGCGCCGAGATCGGCGGCGATCGCCCCGGCGACTCTCGTTCCCTCGAGCTCTGCGATGACGCCCGCCTTGGGAAGCGGGAGCCCGTTGGCCAGGAGTATCTGTGTTACGTCGCCGATGGCGAACAGGTTCGGGTGCGAGGTCGCGAGCGTTCCCGGGTCGACGGTGATCCACTCGCCGTCGCCTGTCAACCCGCTCTCCTTCACAACGGCGGGCGCACGGTGCGGAGGCACGGCGACCAGGAGGTCGAACCCGATCTCGCCCTCGGCGAGCACGACGCGCCCGGGATCGACTCGCTCGATCTTGCACCCGACGTGGTGGCGGATCGCCCGCTGGGTGAGCTGCTCGGCCATCCACTCCGATCCAGCGCTGCCGGCGTTCGGCATCAGCAACGGCTGCACGGTCGAGACTGAGATGTCGCAGCGGTCCAGCAGCTCCCGCGCGCGAAGGTACTCGTGGATGTGCATCGCGCACTCGTACGGCGCAGGCGGACAGGGATACGGCGCTCCGGCGATGAGGACGACGATGCGACCGCCGCTGAGGCGCGCGAGCGCTTCCGCCGCCTGTGGAACGCCTGCGGCGTCCCACACGTCGTGGCCATGCTCCGCGAGCCCGGGGACGAGATCGGGCCGCGAGACCGCTCCTAGAGCGATGACGAGGTAGTCGGATCCGATCGTCTCGCCATCGACGATGGCTGTGCGATTCAGCGGATCGATCTCCTCGATCTCTCCGCGAACCACCCGTATGCCGTGGTCTCGAAGGACATCGCGCGATCGGCTGCCGTCCGCGATCGTCGCCTGCCCGACGAGCTCCCAGAGCTTGCGGAGACCCATCGAGAAGCGCTCGTTGCGGTCCACGAGCACGACTTCGTGGTCGGTGCCGAGAAATCGCTCGAGCTCCGTCGCCACGGTGAGCCCGCCGAAGCCTGCGCCGAGGATCAGCGTGCGCTTCACGGGGTCACTGGCTCACGGGCGCGGCGCCGCCGCGCTTCGCGACGAGCTCGAGCTCGGTCGGCGCGAACTTGTCGATGTGCTTCTGGACACGGCTCATGCGCTCCTTGAACTCGGGCGAGCCCTTCCAGTCGCGCACGGCTTCGATGCTCTCCCAGTCCATGAAGCTCACGAATCGCTCCGGTTCGCGAAGGTCGCGAGCGAGACGCGCGACACCGGCGCCCGGACGCGAGCCTGCCCAGTCCGCAAACTCGGTCCACGCCGCGACGAACGCCTCCTCCTCGCCCGGGAACGGCTTCCAGGAGCCGGTCGTGTAGACGTCAGCCATGGCTGCCTCCTTCGTCGAACGACCCTCGGAGTATCACTCTCGGCGCCCGCTCGCGCGGCGTTCGAGCTCGTCCTCGACGGCGGCCGGGTCGAGGCCCCTCGCCGCGAGCAGCACGTAGCTGTGGAACCAGAGATCCGCGATCTCGGAGACGAGCCGCTCGTCGCTCTCGCCCGCTCCTGCGAGCGCCACCTCGAGCCCCTCCTCGCCGACCTTGCGTGCGGCTGCGGCGGGGCCCTGCGCAACGAGCCCGGCGACATAGGATCCTTCGGGCCGGGTCGAGGCCCGTTCGGCGACCTTCCGCCAGAGCCAAGGAGCGAAGCAGGACGCGGCGCCCGTGTGGCACGCCGGGCCGCTCGGCCGAACCCGCAGGAGGATCGCGTCGCCGTCGCAGTCGTCGCGGAGCTCCTCGACGGCGAGCGTGTTGCCCGACGTCTCGCCTTTCCGCCAGAGCCGGTCACGCGAGCGGCTGAAGAAGTGCGCCTCGCCGGTGTCGCGGGTGCGGCGGAGCGCCTCGTCGTCCATCCACGCAAGCATCAGCACGCGGTTCGTCGCCGCGTCCTGGACGATCGCCGCCCGCAGGTCAGGCGGCATTTCGAACCGGGACGCCGAGCTCGCGCAGCTCCTCGCGAAGCAGCGTCAGCCGGGCGGGATTCTCGTGGACGATGGACGCGAGCAGCGCGGCCTGTGCGACCTCAAGCGCCTCGGCCACGTGGCGCGCGGAGCCGGCGCCCCCCGAGGCGATGACGGGAACCGAGACCGCCTCCGCCACGGCGCGGGTCACCTCGAGGTCGTAGCCCTCGCGCGTCCCGTCGGTGTCGATCGAAGTGAGCAGGATCTCGCCCGCCCCGCGTTGCTCGGCCTCCCGAGCCCAGGCGACGACGCCCCGTCGCGTGCGCTGCGTGCCGGCTCGCGCGTAGACCTCGCCGCCGGCTGCGTCTATCGCGACCACGACCGCCTGCGAGCCGAGCCGCGCGGCAAGCTCGCTCAGGAGCTCGGGTCGCGCGAGCGCGGCGCTGTTCACCGAGACCTTGTCCGCGCCCGCTTCGAGCAGCGCCTGCGCGTCACGAACGTCACGGACTCCCCCGCCGACCGTGAACGGGATCGCGAGCCGGCCGGCGACGCGGGCGACGAGCTCCCTCAGCAGGCCGCGTCCCTCGAGGGTCGCCTCGATGTCGAGGAAGACGAGCTCGTCCGCGCCGGCGTCCGAGTAGGCGGCAGCGAGCTCGACCGGGTCGCCGACCTCGGTGAGCCCCTCGAAGCGGACGCCCTTCACGACGCGCCCGCCGGCGACGTCGAGGCAGGGAATCAGGCGCGGGAGAGGCATCGGGCGAGGAATCGAGCGCCTGCCGGACCGCTCTTCTCCGGATGGAACTGGACGCCGAGGAAGCTGCCCGACTCGGCCGCGGCCACGATCCCCTCGGCTCGCGAGATGGCTGCCGGGGTCTCGGCCGAGTAGGAATGGGCGAAGTAGTAGGCCTCACCGCCCGGCTCGACCTCGGCCCAGCCGATGCGCGGGATGCGCTCCGTGCGAAGCCGAACCGCGCGGCCCGGTAGGAGACCGAGCCCGGGAACGCCGCCGTCCTCCTCGGACTCGTCGAGTGCGAGTTGGAGGCCGAGGCAGATCCCGAGCGTGGCGCCGCCGGCAATCACGCGGTCCCGCAGCGCCGTGTCGAGTTCGCGTGCGCGGAGGCCTTCCATCGCGCTGCCTGCGGAGCCGACTCCCGGGAGGACAGCGAGATCGGCGTCGGCGACGTCCTCAGGGCTCGTCGTCGCCTGTGCGGTCACGCCGAGACGCTCGAACGCCGCGACGACGGAGCGCACGTTTCCGGCTCCGTACTCGCACACCGCGACGTTCACAGCGTGCCCTTCGTCGACGGGATTCCCGTGCTCTCCGAGCGCACCGCCGCACGCAGCGCGCGGCCCACGGTCTTGAACGCCGCTTCGGCGACGTGATGCTCGTCGCGCCCGGTGGCCTCGACATGGATCGCGAGCCGTCCCGCCTGCGCGAGGCTCTGCAGCATGTGGGCTGCGAGCCCGGGAT
>JBOHBA010000296.1:0-2118 GCA_050698095.1 Gaiellaceae bacterium | reverse complement strand
CTCCATCGGGCGGCGAGGCTACACGTTCGAAATGGCGAGGGCCGGAATCGAACCGGCGACACCACGGTTTTCAGCCGTGTGCTCTACCGACTGAGCTACCTCGCCGCGGCGACCCAGTGTAGCCGCGGTTGGCGTTAGCGTTCCGCGCGATGACTGCGGCAACGAATCGCGAGGTGGCCGTCATCGGGGCGGCCCTTGACCTCGGCCAGGGTCGTCGCGGAGTCGACATGGGCCCGTCTGCGATTCGCTACGCGGGGCTCGAGGAGCGGCTCCAGACCCTTGGGTACACCGTTCGAGATCATGGGAACGTCGAGACTGCCGTTCCGGAGGCCACGGCACTTCGCGACGAGCGCGCGCGCTTCTTGCCCGAGATCAAGGAGACTTGCGAGCGGATAGCCGCAAAGATCGTCGAGGAGACTGCGGCAGGGGCGATACCGCTCGTTCTCGGCGGTGACCATTCCGTTGCGCTCGGGACGCTAGGTGGACTCGCGTCGGCACACGGTCCGGGCGGGGTGCTCTGGATCGACGCGCACTCCGACATCAACACGCCGGACACGAGCCCGAGCGGGAATGTGCACGGGATGCCGCTCGCGGCGGCTCTCGGGCTCGCGGGGCCCGCTTTCGAGAGCGACGCCTGGCCGCTTCCCGCCGTTGACGCGCAGCGAGTCGTGTTGCTCGGCCTTCGGCAGACCGACGAGGGCGAGCGACGGTTGCTTCGCGAGGCTGACGTGCGCGTGTTCACCATGAGCGAGCTCGACCGGATCGGCGTCGAGCGGGCGATGCGCGAGGCTCTCGATCGCGTCTCCGGCTCGGGATTCGTCCATCTCTCGCTCGACATGGACGCGCTCGACCCCGAGGTCGCTCCCGGAGTCGGCACTCCCGTTCGCGGTGGGCTCACCTACCGCGAGGCGCATCTCGCGCTCGAGCTCGTCGCGGAGTCAGGTCTCCTCGGCTCGCTCGAGGTCGTCGAGGTGAACCCGATCCTCGATCGCGAGAACACGACGGCGACGACGGCGGTCGAGCTCGTCGCGAGCGCGCTCGGCAAGACGATCTACTGATCCTCAGGAGGCGCCGAACTGCGGGATGATGTCGCGCCCATACGCGTTGAGGTCGTCCTCCTGCCCGTGCGTCATGAGGTAGATGTTGAACTGGTCGACGCCCACCGACTCGAGCTCCTTCAGCTTCGCGGTCGCCTGCTCCGCGTTGCCGAGGACGCAGAAGCGGTCGCAGATCTCGTCGGTGACGAACTCCCCGTGCTTCGCGCCCACACGAGAGTGCTCGCTGTAGTCGTAGAACTTGCGAACGCGGACGTACTCGGTGAGCTCGGGCGGGATCTCCGACTCGAACCCGTAGCGCTCGATCAGGTCCATGACGTGGTTCGACACCATGGCTGGGAACCACCGCACCTGCTCGCGCGCATCGGCGAGGTCGTCGGTGATATGGCTGGGAGCACAGACGATGCACTCGAGCGCCGACGGGTCACGGCCGGCCTCCTCGGCCGCCGTGCGCGCCGTATCCATGATCCATTGGATGATCACGGGGTCGGCGAGCTGGATGATGACGCCGTCCCCGACGCGTCCGGCGACGGCCAACGCCTTCGGCCCGTACCCCGCGACCCACATCGGGATCTCGGGCAGCTCGGGGCGCACCCATTTGAGCTGGAGCTCCTTGTCGTTCCAGTCGACCTCGCGTCCGTTCATGAACTCCTTGATCATCGCGAGCCGCCGCTCGAACTCTGCGACCTTGACCGGCTGCTGGCCTATGACGCGGCGAGCCGAGTCCCCGCGGCCGATGCCCATGACCATGCGGCCGTTCGAGATGTCATGCAGGGTGGCGTAGCCGCTGGCCAGCACGGTCGGCTCTCGCGTGCCCGGGTTGGTCACGCAGTGGCCGAACTTCATCGTGGTCGTCGCCTGCGCGGCGAGGGTGAGGAGCGGGAAGGACTCCTGCCAGAGGACGTGCGAGTCGTAGGTCCAGCCGTACCCGAAGCCGTTCTGCTCGGCGAGCTGGAAGAGCTCGACGAGGCGGCTGTGCGGCGGGTCGGGCAGAACGGTGACGCCGAAGCTGAGAGCCATTGTGTCTCCTTGCAGAGTGAGAGAGCGGATTATCCCGCTAGAG
>JBOHBA010000295.1:0-3679 GCA_050698095.1 Gaiellaceae bacterium | reverse complement strand
AGAGGGTGGCGGCGGTGACTGCGGCTCAGTTCGAATTGATCGACGAGACAGAAGCTGAAGCGATTTTGCGGTGGCGGTTCGAGGAGCTCGTCCGCTCCGGCTACGACATCGGGTCCGCGCTCGTCCTCGCCTCTCACGTCGAGATCGACTTGCACGACGCCTCGGCGCTCACGCGCCGCGGCTGCCCGCCCGATACGGCACTCCGGATTCTTCTCTAGGGCGGCGGCAGCACCAGCAGGGTCAGGCCCCGATGCGGCGGGGGCCGGCCCACGTACCCTTCCGGCCCGTGAGCGCGTCGTGGAGGAGCTCGAGGGCCATCCCATAGGCCGCCCAGAGCGGGGCATAGTCGAGCCTGACGAGCCCGTCCACCGCGAATCGGGTGGTTCCGTAGTCCCATGGTGCTGAGCCGCGGAGCCGGCGGAGAAGCCGCCCGCTCACGTACTCGACGCCGAGGATTCCGGAGGCGTAGAGAGCGCCTCTGAGCGCCGGGGAACGCGGCCGCACCCGGTCGTGAAGAGGCTCGAACAGCGGCTGCGCGAGGCCGTAGACGGGGACGTTGAACAGGCTGCTCGGGCGACGCCGGCCCGTGTGCGCCCAGACGTAGAGCGAGTCGATCGTCCAGCCGACGAGGCCGTACGCGAGAAAGCGTGCGGTACGTCGCATGAGAGCGGGCTTCATCGTGTGTTGTATCGCCGACGCGTCGCCGGTCACAACCAGCGCTTCCAGCGGAAGAAGCCGAGCGTGGCGGCTGCGACCACCGCGAGCGCGGCGACGATCGCCCAGAACGCCTCGTGCGTTCCCTCGCCGGGAAAGAGCACGTTCATGCCGAAGAGCCCGGTCAAGAGCGTGAGCGGCAGGATCGTCACGCTGATCACCGTCAGCAGGCGAAGGACGTCGTTCTGGCGGTGGGAGATCACCGACTCGTTCGTCGACTCGAGCCCTTCGACGACCTCCTTGTAGTTGTCGAGGAGGTCCCAGATGCGCTCGGCCGAGTCGACGATGTCGTCGAAATAGAGCTCGAGCTCCTCGGGGAGGAAGCCCTCGACTCGGCGCTCGAGCATGCGGAGCGTCGAGCGCTCGGGCTTGATGATCTTGCGGTAGGAGATGATCTCCTGCTTGACGTTCGAGAGGTCGCGAACGACCTCGTACGAGCGACCCTCGAACATCTCGTCCTCGATCACGTCGAGCTTGTGCGCGATCTTGTCGAGGATGGGGAAGCAGTAGTCGAAGAGGTCGTCGAGAACCTCGTACAGCAGGCGTCCCGACCCTCGCGCGAAGAGGTGCTCGCGGAGGTTCCCGTCCTCCTCGCAACGCCGGAAGAGGCGCGTGACCGGGAGGAGCTCCCGATTCGGCACGGTGACGACGTAGTCGTGCCCGAGGAAGATGTCGAGCTCGGCCGCGTTCAGGCGCTGGACGGTCTGATCGAAGACGGGAAAGTGGAGAACGGCGAAGAGGTACCCGTCCTCCTCGTAGTCGTCGACCTTCGGGCGCTGCCTCTTGGAGACGACGTCCTCGACGTCGAGCGGGTGCCAGCCGAACCGCTCGGCGAGCGCCTGTGCTGTCTCGACGTCCGGCGAGACGACGTTGACCCAGGTGAGGCCGCTAGCGGAGAGCTCGTGGACGAGCGGCGCCGGGCGGACGACGATCGGGCCCGTGCCACGGGCTCGTGAACGCCTGATGCGGGGCAGGTTCGGCACGGGTACTGAGGGGGTCGTCCGTCGTCACAGCCATGTTCGGGATTGTAGCCGCCGGGCCTTCCCGTAGCCTGCTCACGCGGACGCTGCGGCCGGCACGGGTGTGCGGCGCGCACCTGCGGGAAGCGTGGACTCGACGACCAGCGCGAGCACGCTGCCCAGCGCGCACAGAGCGGCGGCGCCGAGCCAGACTCCGCTCGGGGAGACGTCCAGCACGTATCCGCCGATGGCGGGGCCGAGCGCGAAGCCGAGCTGCCACGAGAGCGCCGAGAGCGCCATATAGCGCCCGAGCAGGCGTGGGTCTGCAAGGTCGACGACGAGCGGTGCCTGAACGGCTCCGTGCAGGCACTCGCCTACGGCGAACACGATCATCGCGGCCGTGAGGACAGCCGCGGCCGTTCCCGCGGTCTCCGAGCCGGCAAGCGGTACGACTACCCAGGCCGCGGCCCACAGCAGTCCGAGCAGGGCGAGCGTGGGCATCCTCCGCCGCCCCTGGGCCAGGCGTGCGATAGGTAACTGGGCGAGCACGATCACGATCGTGTTGGCGAAGAACACGATCCCGATCTGCGTCTCCGTCACCGCGGCCTCGTTCTTGGCGTAGACGGGAAGGAGCTCGAACCCGGAGAAGCCGGCGAAGATGAAGAGGGCGTTGAGCCCGATGACGGCGACGAACGGGCGGTGGCGCAGCACCTGACGGTAGGAGCCTCCGCCTCCGGAGCCGTGTGCTCCGGCGTTGAGCGAGGGCGACGGCACGAGCGCGAGCATCACCACCGCGTACACGAGAAAGCTCGCCGCGTTGAGCAGGAACAGGACGCTGAACGAGCCGGGCGACTCCGTGGTGGCGATCAGCCCGCCCGCGAGCGCCCCCAGTCCGATCCCGAGGTTCATCACGACGCGCTGCATGGCGAACGCCGCTGGGCGCTGAGGCGCCGGCGTGAGACCTGCGATGAGCGTCGACTGCGAGGGCCAGAACCCGCCGATGCCGATGCCGGTGATCGCTGCGACGACGAACCCCTGCCAGGCCTCGTGGACGAGCGGGTAGCCGGCATAGCCCACGGTCAGGATCGCGAGCGCGATGGCCAGCATCCGTCGGCCGCCGACGCGGTCGATCATCGATCCGAAGAGCGGTCCCGCGACGAGGCTGACAATGGCGTTCGTGGCCACGATGAGCCCGACCGGACCGAGGGCGATGCCTCGCACGTTGTGGAGGTAGATGAAGAGGAACGGGAGGATGACGCCGTTCCCGAACGCGTTCACGAGCCCGCCGGCCTGGAGCGTCGCGACCGACCGCGGAAGCGGCGGGAAGTACGTGCGAAGCAGGCCGTGCACCGTGAGACACTAGCGCCGCGTGCGCGACGGTTTTCTCCTCGACCCGGATGTCGTGTACCTGAATCACGGCGGGTACGGAGCGTGTCCGACCGCCGTGTTCGACGAGTACCAGCGCCGGCAGCGCGAGCTCGAGCGTCAGCCGACGGACTTTCTGCTGAGGCGCCTCGGCACGTGGTTCTGGGACGAGTCGAGGTCGAGCCTCCTCGACGAGGCACGCGCTGCTCTGGCGGCCTTCGTCGGCGCTCGAGCCGAGGACCTCGTGTTCATGCCGAATGCGACGTCCGGCCTGAATGCGGTCATCCGCTCGCTCCGCGTACGGCCCGAGGAGGAGATCCTCACGACGAAGCACGAGTACGGGGCGGTCGTGCGGACGCTCTCCTCCATCCGCGCGAACGTCGTCCGGTGCGAGCCGGAGGAGGTCGTCTCGCAGATCGGCCTGCGGACCCGGGCCGTCCTCGTGTCGCACATCACGTCGGCGACGGCGCTTCGCCTGCCTGTGGAGGAGATCTGCGAAGCCGCGCGGCACGCGGGCGTCCTCTCGATCGTGGACGGCGCGCACGCGCCCGGGCAGATTCCGCTGGACATCGACGCCGTCGGCGCGGACATCTACGCCGGGAACTGCCACAAGTGGCTCTGTGCGCCGAAGGGCTCCGGGT
>JBOHBA010000294.1:0-3175 GCA_050698095.1 Gaiellaceae bacterium | reverse complement strand
GGGTATGGGCGGCCTGGAGCGGCTGCTGGCGGGTCAGCCGCTCCTGCCTCGCCTGTGAGACCGCAGTCCCGGGCTAGGTCGAGATCATCTTCTTCTCGACACCGACGCCTGCCGCAACGGCGCGCTCGTATTCCAGCGGCACGGTCGCCGAGTCCTGGAGGGCGATGCCGGTCGAGTCGAAGACCGTGATCTGGTCGTCGGACTGACGCCCCTCCAGCTCTCCGCAGATCACCTTCCCGATCTCGCCGGCGATGTCGTTCTCGCCGATCAGCCCCTCCCGCAGCGGAACGTTGACCTCGCCGTCCTCGCGGCACTGGCGGATGTCGTCGACGAAGACGCGGCCACGCTGCAAGAGCCCCGGGTGCAGCTCCTGCTCGCCGGCAAGATCGGCCCCGAGGGCCGCGAGGTGCGCGCCGGGCTTCACCCACGCCTCGTCGACGATCCAGCCGCGGGCGTGCGTGCCCGTGACGACGACGTCGGCGCCGCGCACGGCGCGTTCCAGGTCGACCGACCCCTCGATGGAGAGGTGAGGGAACTTCTGCCGCTCGGACTCGAGGAACCGGTCCACGGACGCTTGCGTGCGACTCCAGACGCGAACCTCCGCCCACGGGAACACCGCGTCGCACGTGGCCAGCGTCCCTTGGGCCACGCTGCCGGTCCCGATGATGGCGAGGACATTCGAGGACGGGCGGGCCAGCCATTTGGCCGAGACTGCCGCAGCCGCCCCCGTGCGCATCAGCGTGTGGAAGGAGCCGTCGCAGATGGCGAGCGGAAAGCCGGTCTCGGGATGCGTGTAGACGAGGACCGAGAACACCGCCGGCAGCTCGTACTTGGAGTTGTCCTCCCGAATCGAGACCCACTTGCAGGCCGCCGCCTCGGGCTCCTCGATGTACGAGGGCATCACCTCCCACTCGCCCTGATACTGCGGCAGGACGATGTGCCCCTTGGGCTCCATGTAGACACGGCCGAGACCGTGCATCCGGAAGGCGTGCTCGACGCGGTCCACGTACTCGGCGGGCGTCAGGAGCCCCATCATGTCGCTGCGGCTCAAGATCAGGGTCTTCCGGTTGCGCCAGCTCTCCGCCATGTCCCGACTCTACGACTCGAGCTCCGCGGCCACAACCTCGACCAGTGCCGGCGTGTCCGGAGACGAGGGGAGACGACGGCGTGCATGCTCGAGCTGACGGCGAGCGCGCGCTCGGTCTCCCTCCTGCATTCTGTAGCCGGCGGCCGCGAGATGGCGCAGCCCCAGCACGAGCTGGCGCTCGGCGGTCGAGGCGAAGGGAAGCGCGTCCGTCAACGCGGTGAAGGCCGCGTAGTACTCGTGCCGCTCTAGATGACCCTCCGCCCGCCAGAGCGCAGCCCGAACCCTGGTCTCGGCAGGCGGCCAGTCACCGAGCTCATCCTCCACGATGCGACCGATATTAGAGTCCCGTCGTGACCGCGATCGACCGCGGACGGAGCGCCGAGCGCATCGAGCGGGACATCGAGACTCTCGCCGGTGTCGAGTACACGGTGTCGTCCGAGGCGATCTGCCGGTATGCGTACACCGAGGTCTACCGGAACACGCTCGACTACTTCACCGGCGCGCTGGAGAAGCTGGGATTCGAGGTCTCCGCCGACCCCGTGGGCACGCTCGTCGCGCGCAATCGGCCGTTCGGCGAGCCGGTGTTCGGGATCGGCTCGCATTGCGACTCGAACCGCAACGGCGGCAAGTACGACGGCACGATGGGAGTCGTCACCGCGCTCGAGGTGTGCCGCCTGAATGCGGAGCTCGGACTCGACCTTCCTCTTCAGCTCGTCTCCTTCCTCGAGGAGGAGGGCTCGGGCTTCGGACAAATGCTGCTCGGGAGCCGGATCATGCTCCAGCGCGTCACCGACGAGGACCTTCGCGAGCACTTCCGGGCACTCGACGACGGGCGCAGCTTCTGGGCGCACGCGGCCGAGGCCGGATTTGCGCCGGAACGCTGGCGCGAGTCGATTCACGTGCTCGACGACCTCTCCGGCTGGATCGAGATGCACATCGAGCAGGCGCGGGTGTTGCAGGACACGGGGCACCGCATCGGAATCGTTCACGCCATCGCCGGGTACGTCCATGCGGACATCGTCGTCCGCGGTCGCGGCGATCACGCCGGCGCGACCCCGATGGACATGCGCCTGGATCCAACGCTCGTCCTAGCCGAGACGGCGCTCGAGCTCGAGCGGCTGGCGCAGGAAGCCGGCCACGGCACGGTGGGAACCGTCGGCGAGATCGAGGTCGACCCGTCCCTCATCAACGCGATCGCGAGCGCCGTGCGCTTCTCCCTCGACATTCGTGGCCCGGACGACGAGCTCTATCGCGGCGTCGCGGAGGCGATCGGGGCGTTCGCAGCCGCCGCCGCAGAGCGCAGAGGGATGACGGCCGAGGTACAGCCTCGGCAGACGCTTGCGGTGACGCCGCTCGACGAGACCATCGTCGCCGCTCTCGAGGCCGCGGCGCTCAACACAGGCGAGCCCTACTTGCGTATGCACTCGGGCGCCGCACACGACACGATGTGCGTCGCGGAGCGCATTCCGAGCGCGATGGTCTTCGTCCCCTGCGTCGACGGGATCAGCCACCATCCGGCCGAGGACGCCGATCCCGCGGACGCAGCGCTGGCGGCCGAGATCATCCTGACTGCGATTCGCGCGCTGCAGCAGGCGTAGCGCCGAGCTCGGCCTTGGTCGGTAGCACGATCAGCACCGCTGCCCAGAGCGCCGCCACGACGACGAAGCCGATCCGACCGTCGTCGGTGCGGGAGAACGCGAGACCGAGCAACGGTGTTCCGACCAGGATCACGAGCGCGGCGGCGCAGTTGACGAAGCCGACGGCTGTCGCCGGCGCCTCGGGGCGGGTGTTCGCAGCGCCGGTGAACGTCGGAGCGAACGGGATGCCCGCGGATAGGCCGACGACGGCGGCTCCGACGACGGCGACCGGGAGCGACTCCGCGGTCGCCAAGAGGAGCGTGCCCGCGGCGCCCGCGGCGATGCTCGCGGCGACCACGGCGTGGATCAGGTGGGGTCGGCGGCGCATGATTAGCCCTCCGAGCGGACGGCTGACGATGCCGAGCAGGAGAGTGAGGGCGCCGATTGCACCCGCGAGCCGCTCGGTCTCGCCGGTTCGTATCAACAGGGTCACGACCCAGTTGGCGATGAC
>JBOHBA010000293.1:0-5572 GCA_050698095.1 Gaiellaceae bacterium | reverse complement strand
ATTCCGACCTTGGGGTGACCATCGTCTACGTCTCGCACGAGTTCGGCGCCGTGGAGAGCTTCGTGCAGCGGGTCGTCCTCGTTCGCCGCTCGATCGTCTTCGACGGGTCTCCGAGTGCGCTCCCGGGCGTCTGGCACGACCCCTCGCACGTCCATGCTTGAGCTCGAGTTCATGCGGCTCGCGCTCGGTGCCGGCGCCGTCGTCGGAGTCCTCGCTCCCGCCGTCGGGTTCTTCCTCGTCCAGCGGCGACAATCGCTCACCGGAGACGGGATCGGCCATGTCGCGTTCGCCGGGGTCGCGGCGGGAATCCTGCTCGACGTCGCGCCCGTGCTGACCGCGCTCGTCGCGGCCATCCTGGGAGGTGTCGCGATCGAGCTTCTGCGCTCGCGCGGCGGAACGGCCGGCGACCAGGCGCTCGCGCTCGTCTTCTACACGGGGATCGCGCTCGGAGTCGTGCTCATCTCGGCCGCAGGCGCCTTGAATGTCGATCTCTTCCAGTACCTCTTCGGCTCGATCCTGACCGTGACGCGCGCCGATCTCGCGGTCATCGCCGTGCTCGGCGCGGCAGGGCTCGCGGTGGTGGGGCTGCTCTATCGGCCGCTCGCGGGCATCGTCATCGACGAGGAGGGCGCGCGCGTCGCCGGCGTCCCGATCGGCTCACTCAACATCGCCGTCGCGGCGCTCGCGGCAGTGACCGTGGCGCTGTCGATGCGCGTCGTCGGGGTCCTCCTGGTCGCCGCGCTGATGGTTCTCCCCGTGAGCGCCGCCGAGCGCATCGCGTGGAGCATGCGCTCGACGCTCGTGCTCGCCATGGCCCTCGGGCTCTGCTCGTCGCTCGTCGGGCTGACGGTCTCGTACTACGCAGACCTGCCGCCCGGAGGGACGATCGTGCTCGCCGCCGCGGGAGCGTTCGCCATCTGTGCTGTCGCCGGTTCCGTAAGAGGTCGGTAGGTAGGGGGCGAGATATATCTCGCGCTACGCGGCCACGAGCGACGCGCCGACGCCGGGCTCGTGGCATCCGCGGCAACGGGCCTCGTACTGCTCGGCCGCGCCGACGAGGACCGTCTCGCCGGAGTACGGGGCCGGACGACCGTTGACGAGGCGCTGTGTCGTCGTGGCCGGCCCGCCGCAGCGATGGCAGACCGCCTGGAGCTTGTCGACGAACTCGGCGTGCGAGAGGAGCTCGGGGATCGGTCCGAACGGCAGCCGGCGGAAGTCCTGGTCGAGCCCCGCGACGACGACGCGTACGCCACTGTCGGCGAGCTCGAGGGCGACCGAGACGATGGACGGCTCGAAGAACTGCACCTCGTCGATCCCCACGACGTCGAACCCGTCCGCGTGCGCGACGACCTCTGCCACCGACGACACCGGAACGCCGCGCATCCGCGCGCCCGCGTGACTCACGACATCCGCTGCGTCGTAACGGTCGTCGATGCACGGCTTGAAGATGACGACGCGCTGCCCGGCGATCTCCGCCCGCCGCAACCGCCGGATCATCTCCTCGCTCTTGCCGCTGAACATCGGGCCACAGATGACCTCGAGCCAACCGCCTCGCTGTGGGGGGATCCGGATCACGGCGGCGATCCTAGTGAGGGGGTCGGTCGTACCGTAGGTGGTGAGAAAATGGCGTCGGCCCTTGCTACACTCTCGCCCGCGCGGCGGCGTAGCTCAGTTGGTTAGAGCAGCGGAATCATAATCCGCGTGTCGCAGGTTCGAGTCCTGCCGCCGCTACTCGAACACCTCTTTTTTCGTCCCACACCACGAGAGAAACGAACAATGGCAACCGGAGTCAGAGTCGCGATCACGCTCGCCTGCACCGAGTGCAAGCGGCGCAACTACCAATCGCAGAAGTCGAAGCGGAACTCTCCCGACCGGGTCGAGTTCAAGAAGTACTGCCGCTGGTGCGGTCGGCACACTCCGCATCGGGAGACCAGGTAGGTGGCACGCGAGACTCGAAGGCAGAGGCGCGCCGCCCGCGCAGCCGGCGGTGACGGGGCGCCGACCTCGCGCCGCAGTCGCGCCGCCCAGGTTCGTCCGTCCCAACAGCCCGTAAAGCTGCAGACGGGGCGCAAGGCGGAGCGCCAGCGCGGGCAATTCATTCGCGAGTCGTACGCCGAGCTCAGGAAGGTCGACTGGCCGAGCCGCCGCCAGACGTTCCAGGGAGTCGTCGTCGTCATCATCGCGTGCACGATCGTGGGCGCCTACCTCTGGGGCCTCGACCAGGTATTCCGCCCCTTCGTCGACCGCGTTCTTCTCTAGGAGCTCATAGGCATGTTCCAGTGGTTCGTGATCAACACCTACTCCGGGCACGAGAACAAGGTGAAGACCAATCTCGAGCACCGCATCGTCTCGCTGAACCAGCAGCCGGCGTTTCGCCGCGTGGTCGTGCCGACCGAGCAGGTCATCGAGACCAAGGACGGCCAGAAGGTGCAGACGGAGAAACGCGTGCTTCCGGGCTACGTGCTCGTGAACATGAGCATGTCGGACGAGGCCTGGACCGTGGTCAAGGGCACGCCGGGCGTGACTGGGTTCGTCGGTGCCGGCGCGAAGCCCGTCCCGCTGTCCCAGCCCGAGGTCGACCGAATCCTGCACCACGGCGTGCCTGCGGGTGCTCAGGCGCAGAAGGCGCAGGTCGAGTTCTCGCTCGGCGAATCGGTGAAGGTCACGTCGGGCCCCCTCTCGGACTTCGACGGCGAGATCGTCGACGTCAATCCAGACCAGCAGAAGCTGAAGGTGCTCGTGGACATCTTCGAGCGCCAGGTTCCCGTGGAGCTCAGCTTCGACCAGGTGAAGAAGATCGACTAGCGGATCGCCTTCGGCGCTCCACTAATGAAAGTCAAGAAAGGCAGACGTGGCTAAGAAGGTCCTGACGATGATCAAGCTCCAGATCCCTGGCGGCCAGGCCAACCCGGCGCCGCCGGTCGGCCCTGCGCTCGGCCAGCACGGGGTCAACATCATGGAGTTCTGCAAGGCCTACAACGCGCAGACGGCGCACGAGAACGGCCGCATCATCCCTGTCGAGATCACGGTCTTCGAGGACCGCTCGTTCACGTTCATCACGAAGACACCGCCGGCAGCTGTCCTCATCAAGGAGGCCCTCGGGCTCGAGTCCGGCTCGGGCGAGCCGAACCGCAACAAGGTCGGCCGGCTGACGCAAGCGCAGCTCCGCTCGATCGCCGAGGCCAAGATGCCGGACCTGAACGCACGCGACGTCGACGAGGCGATGAAGGTGATCGCCGGGACCGCCCGCTCGATGGGCGTCGAGACCAACTGATGAGCACTCACGGCAAGCGTTACCGCGCCGCTCGCGAGGCGATCGACCGCGAGCAGGCGTACACGCCGTTGTCGGCGGTCAGGCTTCTCAAGGAAGCCGAGGGCGCGAAGTTCGACGAGACCGTGGAGGCGCACTTCCGGCTCGGTCTGAACGTGCGTCATGCCGACCAGCAGCTCCGCGGCACGATCATGCTCCCGCACGGGATCGGCAAGGACGTTCGCGTGGCGGTGTTCGCGGAAGGCGAGAAGGCCCGGGAGGCCGAGGACGCGGGGGCCGACATCGTCGGCGCCGCGGATCTCGCCACGAAGATCGAGGAGGGCTTCCTCGACTTCGACGTCGCGATCGCAACGCCCGATCAGATGAGCGTCGTCGGGAAGCTCGGTCGCGTGCTCGGTCCGCGCGGTCTGATGCCGAACCCGAAGACCGGCACCGTAACGATGGACGTAACCAAGGCCGTGTCGGACGCGAAAGCCGGCAAGCTCGAGTATCGAACTGATCGAGGGGGCAACGTCCACCTCCCGATCGGGAAGCGCAGCTTCGAGGAGCGCGCGCTGCTCGAAAACTACGCCGCCCTCGTCGAGGAGATCGTTCGGGCCAAGCCGTCGGCTGCGAAAGGCCGGTACATCAAGCAGATCACGCTGACCACGACGATGGGCCCCGGTGTCCACGTCGACTCGACCATCACCCGCGACATCGCAGAAGAGCTGGCAGAATCGGCTGGCGCCGAATCTGCTAGGGAGGTTGTCTCGGCCTAACACCGACTAGACGCTCGTCGCCCAAGACAGCTGGCAGCCCGACCGGGCAGAGGTCCAGCCGAGGCGGTCCGCGGGATGCGTTCCTGGGGGCTCGCCTGTGGCGAGCCCTAGTCATTTCCGGAGGAAATGACGTGCTTAAAACGGACAAGGAACGGATCATCTCGGAGCTCGCCGCAGATCTCAGCTCTGCGGAGACTCTGATCGTCGCGGACTACCGCGGCCTCACGAACAAGCAGCTGGAAGCGCTGCGGGACGAGCTGCTGCCACACGGTGCTCGCTTTCGCATCGTGAAGAACACTCTGACCCGCCGGGCGGCCGAGCAAGCGGGTGCCGACGCGCTGCTCGTGATGCTCGAAGGGCCGACGGCGATCGCGTTCATCGAGGCCTCCGGCGATCCGGCGGCGGTCGCCAAGGCGCTCGCGACCACCGCCAAGGCGACGAACGTGTTGACGCTTCGCGGGGGGATCCTCGAGGGGAAGGCGCTCTCGGGCGGCGAGGTCGACCGGCTCGCGACGCTTCCGCCCCTCGACGTGCTGCGCGCGCAGCTCGTCGGCGCGATCGTCGCGCCGCTCACGCAGCTCCTGGGGCTCGTCTCGGCGCCTCTGCGCGATCTGCGCGGGCTGATCGACGCGCGCATCGAGCAACTGGAAGAGCAAGGTCAGGTCGTCGAGCCGGCCGCCGAAGCGGCCGCTGCGGTTGATGAACCCGTAGAGGCGGCGCCCGAAAGCGGCGACGAGGCCGAGATCACCGAGACAGAAGGCACCGTCGAAGAGACCCAGCAAGACACACAACCAGATTCCGCCTCAGCGGAATCTGGCTCTCGAGACACGTCGTCCGACACGTCCCTTGAAGAAGTCGGCGAAGACGCAGAAGAAGAGAAAGAAGAGGAGGACTAATGGCCACCGATGTTGGGAAGGTTCTCGACACGCTCGGCAAGATGACCGTGCTCGAGCTCGTCGAGCTCAAGAACGCGATCGAGGAGGAGTGGGGCGTCACCGCCGCCGCTCCGGTCGCGGTCCAAGCGGCTCCGGCCGCCGGCGGTGACGGCGCAGCCGCCGAGGAGGAGAAGGACTCCTTCGACGTCGTGCTGACCGCGACCGGCGACAAGAAGATCCAGGTGATCAAGGTCGTCCGCGCGGTGACCGGCCTCGGTCTCAAGGAGGCGAAGGACCTCGTCGACAGCGCCCCAGGCCCCGTCAAAGAGAGCGCCGCCAAGGAAGAGGCGGAGTCGATCAAGGCGCAGCTCGAGGAGGCCGGCGCGAGCGTCGAGCTGAAGTAGCGAAGGGGCCGCCGCGAGGCGGCCCTTTTCGTCGGGTGCCGCCACTTTGTCGACTCTATGGGGACAAACTCGCGGCACCGGGTATTTGGGGCGCATGATCTTCGCGCGCCTGCTGCTCCTGGCCCTCGTTGCCGTCGTCCTGTTCGACCCACAGGTCGCGCTCGCACAGGTACCCGGGAAGCAGGCCACGGCCACCGGCACCCGCGGCGCCGCCGCGACCGTCGACGTGCTCGGCACGGAGGCCGCGATCGAGACGCTGCGCCG
>JBOHBA010000292.1:0-2658 GCA_050698095.1 Gaiellaceae bacterium | reverse complement strand
AGTTCACCGGACGGTTCGGCTCCGCTGCGATCCGCTTCGTGAACGCGCGCGAGCACAGGGATCTTCGCCTGCGTGGAATGAACGCTCGCGTGATCGAGCCCGGGCGCGTTCGCACGGGCGACACGATCCGGAAGCTCTGAGCCACGCCGATCTGCGACGCAGGGCGGTCGTCTCCTGAGGGCTCGACAGGGGGCGAGGTCTTACGATGACCGACATGACAGTGCCGCTGCGCGAGCGAGTCGCATGGAAGGCACTCGAGAGCCACCACGACGAGATCCGCGACCGGCATCTGCGCGACCTGTTCGCTGAGGACCCGGCACGCGGCGAGCGCCTCGCCGCCGAGGGCGCCGGTCTCTATCTCGACTACTCGAAGAACCGGATCACCGACGAGACTCTGCGGCTCCTCGTGCGGCTGGCCGAGGAGTCCGCTCTCGCCGAGCGCACGGAGGCGATGTTCCGCGGCGACCGCATCAACGTCTCCGAGAACCGATCGGTGCTGCACGTGGCGCTCCGCATGCCGAAGGGGACGTCGCTCGTCGTCGACGGGGTCGACGTCGTCGCGGACGTGCACGAGGTGCTCGACCGGATGGCGGCGTTCTCGGAGCGGGTGCGCTCGGGCGAGTGGAGAGGGCATACGGGCAAGCCGATTCGCAACGTCGTGAACATCGGGATCGGCGGATCGGACCTCGGGCCGGTGATGGCCTACGAAGCGCTCCGCCACTACTCGCGGCGCGATCTCACATTCCGCTTCGTCTCGAACGTCGACTCGACCGACTTCGCCGAGGCGACGCACGACCTCGCCGCGGACGAGACGCTCTTCATCGTCTCCTCGAAGACGTTCACGACCATCGAGACGATGACGAACGCGAGAACCGCGCGCGAGTGGGCGCTCGCCTCGCTGCGCGACGAGCCTGCGATCGCGAAGCACTTCGTCGCCGTCTCGACGAACGCCGCCGAGGTCGCGGCATTCGGCATCGACACCGACAACATGTTCGGCTTCTGGGACTGGGTCGGCGGCCGCTACTCGCTGGACTCGGCGATCGGGCTCTCGACGATGCTCGCAGTGGGGCCGGATGCCTTCCGCGAGCTCCTCGCCGGCTTCCACGCGATGGACGAGCACTTCCGCAGGACCCCGCTCGAGCGCAACCTGCCCGCGCTCATGGGCCTGCTCTCGGTCTGGTACGCGAGCTTCTTCGGCGCGCAGACGGTCGGAGTGATGCCGTACAGCCAGTACCTGAAGCGCTTCCCCGCCTACCTCCAGCAGCTCACGATGGAGTCGAGCGGCAAGAGCGTCACGCTCGACGGACGGCGCGTCGACTACGAGACCGGCGCCGTGTACTGGGGCGAGCCCGGCACGAACGGGCAGCACAGCTTCTACCAGCTGATCCACCAGGGGACGAAGCTGATCCCGGTCGATCTGATCGGCTTCGGAAAGCCGCTGAATCCCGTCCGCGACCACCACGACGTCCTCATGTCGAACGTGTTCGCGCAGGCGGAGGCGCTCGCGTTCGGCAAGACCGAGGGGGAGGTGCGCGCCGAGGGTACGGACGAGGCAGTCGTCCCGCACCGCGTCTTCGAGGGAAACCGCCCCACGAACGTGATCCTCGCCGCCGAGCTCACCCCGCACACGCTCGGCGCGCTCGTCGCCCTGTACGAGCACAGCGTGTTCACGCAGGGCGCGATCTGGGGCATCGACTCCTTCGACCAGTGGGGCGTCGAGCTCGGCAAGGTGCTCGCGACGCGGATCATCCCCGAGCTCGAGTCGGCTGCCGAGCCCGAGCTCGCGCACGACTCTTCGACGAACGCGCTCATCAGGCGCTATCGGGCGCTTCGATGATCCGCCTCGTGCTCTCGGACGTGGACGGGACGCTCGTCACGAGGGACAAGACGCTGACCGAGCGCTCGATCGCAGCGGCGCACGCGCTCCACGATGCAGGCATCCACTTCGCCGTGACGAGCGGGCGCGCGCCGAGAGGCCTGACGATGCTCGTCGAGCCGCTTTCCATACGAACCCCGCTCGCCGGGTTCAACGGCGGGCTCATCGTCGAGCCGGATGGCGCTATGGAGACGGTGAGTCAGCGATGGATCTCGGACGAGCTCGTCGCGCCCACGATCGCGCTCCTCGAGTCGCACGAGCTCAGCGTCTGGGTGTACCGGGGCGCTGACTGGCTCGTGCGCGATCCGGACGGCCCTCATGTCGCGCGCGAGACCCACACCGTCCGGTATTCGCCGAGGGTCGTCGCCGACTTCGGCGGCGTCGACAACGGGGTCGCGAAGATCGTCGGCGTGAGCGACGACCACGACGCGGTCGCGCGGGCCGGCGCATCCGCGCAGGACGAGCTAGGGGACCGCATCTCCGCATCGCGCTCGCACCCGTACTACCTCGACGTGACGCATCCACAGGCCAACAAAGGCGCCGTCGTTACGTTCCTCTCCGAGACGTACGGAATCCCGACCGGCGAGATCGCGACGATCGGTGACGGGGCCAACGACGTCCTCATGTTCGAGCGCTCGGGCCTCTCGATCGCGATGGGCAACGCCGAGCAGGAGGTGCAGCGCGCGGCCCAGCGCGTGACGACGTCGAACGACGAGGAAGGCTTCGCGAAGGCGGTCGACCGCTTCATTCTCGAGTCCTTCTGAGAGACCGACACAGAGAGG
>JBOHBA010000291.1:0-2024 GCA_050698095.1 Gaiellaceae bacterium | reverse complement strand
TTCGTCCACTTCTCCGCGATCACGATGGACGGCTTCAAGACCCTCACCGAAGGCCAGCGTGTGGAGTTCGAGGTCGTCCAGGGTCCCAAGGGTGCCCAGGCCGCGAACGTCTCGGCAGCAGCGAGCTGACCGGACGCACATCGAAGTAGCGACGGGCTCCCGAGAGGGAGCCCGTCCCGTTTGAAAGGATGAAAGGAGTGCTGGTGTCAGGCTCGAGCACGACATCAGCTCGATGTCTATGGCGATATCACGTGAAGAGGTGCGGCATGTCGCGCGGCTCGCGCGACTTGCACTGACCGACGACGAGGTCGAGCGGCTCACCGAGGAGCTCGGCGCGATCCTCGAAGCGGTCGGCATCGTGGCTGAGCTCGACCTCGCCGATGTGCCTCCGACGTCGCACCCGCTCGACCTCGTGAACGTCTGGGACGAGGACGAGCCGCGCGATTCCCTCGTGCTCGAAGACATCTTCGCGAACGCGCCCGCGCGCGACGGCGACCTCTTCCGCGTCCCGCCCACCGTCTGATGGCGCCCGTCGTCGACACACTGCGCCTCACGGCTGAGGACGCTCTTCGCCTGGTCGAGCGCGGCGAGGTCTCGCCTGCAGAGCTGCACGCTTCGTATCTCGAGGCGATCGCCGCACGCGACGGCGAGCTGCACGCGTACCTGCGAACCGTCGAGACCGCGAACGGCGCCAGCATCCCGATCGCGCTCAAGGACGTCATCTCGACGAAGGGTGTCGAGACGACCGCGGGATCGAAGATCCTCTCCGGCTACACGCCCGTCTTCGACGCGACCGTGGCGGCGCGGTGCAAAGCGGCCGGCTTGAGCCTCCTCGGGAAGACGAACACCGATGAGTTCGCGATGGGCTCCTCGACGGAGAACTCGGCCTGGGGGCCGTCGCGCAATCCCTGGGATCCGTCGCGCGTCCCCGGCGGCTCGGGAGGAGGGACGTCCGCGGCGGTTACCGCAGGCCTCGCGCCCTGGGGGCTCGGGTCGGACACGGGCGGCTCCATCAAGCAGCCGTCCGCGTTGTGCGGGAACGTCGGGTTACGGCCGACCTACGGCACCGTCTCGCGCTACGGCGTCGTCGCGTTCGCGTCGAGTCTCGATCAGATCGGCCCCGTGGCGAAGACGGTGCGCGATGTCGCGCTCCTCTACAGGATCATCGCCGGTCGCGACCCGCACGACTCGACCACGGTCGAGCTCCCCGAGCCCGTGCAGCTTCCCGCAGCGGAGCGACTCGACGGCCTGCGCATCGGCGTGCCGAGACAGGTCGAGTCGCTCGACGCGATCGAGCCGGGTGTGCGCGCGGCGTTCGAGCACTCGCTCGAGCTCGCGCGAGAGCTCGGGGCGGAGGTGGGGGACTGCGAGCTGCCGACCTCGTACCGCTACGGGATGCCGTGCTACTACCTCGTCGCTCCCGCCGAGGCGTCGTCGAACCTCGCGCGCTACGACGGTGTGCGGTACGGGCCGCGCTCCGACGCGGCGACCTACGACGAGATGGTCGAGCGAACGCGCGACGAGGGATTCGGGCCAGAGCCGAAGCGGCGGATCATGCTCGGGACGTACGCGCTCTCGGCCGGGTACTACGACGCGTTCTACGGTCAGGCGCAGAGGGTGCGCACGCTGCTCATCCGGGAGCATCGTGAGGCGCTCTCGCAGTGCGACGTCATCGCCACGCCGACCTCGCCGACCGTCGCGTTCCCGCTGGGGGACAAGGCTGCCGATCCGCTCGCGATGTACGCATGCGACCTCCTGACGATCCCGTCATGCCTCGCGGGGCTTCCGGGTCTCTCCATCCCCTGCGGGTTGTCCGATGGACTGCCGGTGGGCTTGCAGCTGCTCGGCCCGCAGTTCGGCGAGAACACGCTGTTCCGCGCCGGGCACGCGCTCGAACGGGCGATCGGCTTCGACACCGTTCCGGAGCGCCTTCCATGATCGTCTGTAGTGGGAGGGGCGAGATATATCTCGCCCCTACGGGGAGGCACGTCCTGTGACATGGGAGCCTGTCATCGGCCTCGAGA
>JBOHBA010000290.1:0-6430 GCA_050698095.1 Gaiellaceae bacterium | reverse complement strand
GCACACACGGAGGTCCCGAGAATCACGGTTCCCGGAGTCGCGCGGATGCGCGCCAGCTGCCGCTCGAGCCTGCGCGGAAGCGCGACGTCATCCGCGTCCAGGCGCACCACGTAACGGCCGCGAGCTTCGTCCAACCCGCGATTCAGCGATCTCGCGAGGCCGAGTTGCTCGTCGTTTCGAAGGACACGCAGGCGCGAGTCGGCGATCTGGGCGACGACGTCCGGCGTCGCGTCGGTCGAGGCGTCGTCGACGACGATAAGCTCGAGATCGTCGATCGTCTGCCGCAGTGCGCTCTCGAGGGCTGCGCGCAGGTACAGCTCGCCGTCGTGGACGGCCAGGAGCACCGAGACGAGCGGCGCGGTCGGCACGTCCCGTAGCCTACGGCGCGTGCCGCGGGAGCTTCCGTCGTTCGACCTCGTCGTCGCGACGGTGGGCCGGGTCGAGGAGCTGGCGCGCTTTCTGGATTCGGTCGCGGCGCAGGAGTACGAGCCGCTACGGGTCATCGTCGTCGACCAGAACGAGGACGATCGCGTCGAGTCGGTACTCCGCGGTCGCGAGCTCCAGATCGTGCGCCTCCGGTCGCAACGCGGCCTCTCGCGTGCGCGAAACGTGGCGCTGTCGCAGCTGACGGCCGACGCCGTTGCGTTTCCCGACGACGACTGCGTCTATCCGCCCGGGCTACTCGCGCGGGTCGCGGAACGGCTGGGTGCCGATACCGATCTCGACGGCCTGACTGGGCGAGCGGAGGACGCCTCGGGCGCCTCGTCTGCGTCGTGGAAACGGGACGCGGCCGTGCTCACTGACGACAACCTCTGGAACCGCGCGATCTCGTTCACGATCTTCCTCCATCGGGCCGTGGTCGACCAGGTCGGCGTCTTCGACGAGCGGCTCGGGCTGGGGTCGGACGAGCCGTGGTCGTCGGGGGAGGAGATCGACTACCTCATCCGGGCGGTCCGAGGCGGCGCGCTGATCGAGTACGAGCCATCGCTGGTCGTGCTGCATGACGCGCGCGCGGACGACGCGCAGATCGGGTATCGCGACGGCGCCAGCGTCGGATATCTCTTGCGAAAGCATCGGTATCCGCTGCGGCCGGTTGCACAGATGCTCGTCCGGCCCGGGGGCGGCATCGTCGTCTCACTCGCGCGGCTGAACCGGGCGCACGCCGCGTACCACGCGGCGTCGCTCCGTGGGCGTCTAGCCGGCTACCGCGGGGCGAGCCGCTCGAAGAGCTCGCGATGACGCTCGAGCCAGGGCTCGAGCGAGAAGCGCTCGACCGCCCGCTCTCGGGCCGCCGCCGAGTACCGAGGTAGCTCGCTCAGCACGCGATCGACGGCATCCGCGAGCTCGTCAGGGCTCGGGGGCTCGTCGCACTCCCAGCTGTCCGGGTGCGGGACGCCGATCCCGGCCTCGTCCCCGACGAGCTCGACCGTCCCTCCGCTCGCGGGGTGTACGACCGGCAGCCCGCAGGCCATCGCCTCCACGACGAGGGTGGGGCACGGGTCGTTGACCTTCGTGTGCAGGAGGAGGTGCGCCCGCCGGAAGATTTCCGGAGCCTCCGCCTGCCTGTACTCGCCGAGTAGATGAACGCGCCCTCGCAGACCGAGCTCCTCGATGAGCGGCTCAGTCGACACGACGAGCCGCCCGGTGACGAGCAGGTGTGCATCGGGATGTCTCGGGGCCAGCGCCGCGAGCGTCCGCAGCCCGAGCTCGAGCCGGTACGCCTGCGTCTGATCGCCTCCGAGGAGCAACACCGGCCCGCCCTCCGGAGGCTGGTCCGCGGGTGTGAAGTGGTCGACGTCGGCGGCGTTCGGGAGGATCTCCCAGGTACCGGCCGTGTCGCCTAGAAACTCGTTAGCCGAGCGTTTCGAGAACTCGCTCTGGTAGATGACGTGATCCGCGGCGAGAAGCGCGCGCCGCAGAACGTCGTTGAGCTCTTCCGTGCGCTCGCCGGCCCAGCCGGGGTACGCGACTCCATCCTGGTTGACGACGATCGCCGCCCCGCGCCGACGCGCGACCCAAAGCAACGGCCGAAGATCGCGCGGCAACCACGTCGAACCGAGGTAGAGGAGCGAGAAGTCGTGCGGGCAGTTCGGGAAGCGCTCCGCGAGCTTCTGCGCCTTTGCGGTGCCTCCGGCGGCGCGCTCCCCGGAAGCCGGCACGCGATCGTGTCCGTAGAACACGCGCAGTCCGGGCTTGCTGCGGCGACCAGGACTCAGTCGCAACCACCGCCCGGCCGCACGGCTCCACCGCCCTGCCCTCCCGGGAACGTAGACCCTCATCGGGGCTCGGCTGCCGCCCAGATCTCGCCCCAGGCGAGAACGACGTCCGTCACCTCGAGCCCGGCCTGCTCGAGCTCGCCGCGCAAGCTCACCTCGTCGTACTCGATCTCGTGATCTCGATCCCAGTAGGCTCGAAGACCGACTTCGTCCTTGAGCGGCACGGTCCAGTCGCGGGCATACACGGGCACTCGCACGAGGACATCTCGCGGCGATGCGGACGCGACGAGGCGCCGAAGGACCTCGACGCGCGGCCCGAGGTGCTCGAGGACGTTCGAGAGCACGACCACGTCGAAGTGCCCCTCGGGAATGTGTTCGAGAACGTCGCCCTCGAGATACTCGACACGCTCGTGGGCGAATCTCATCCTCGCAAACGCGAGATGGCTCGCATCGGTGTCGATCCCCACCACGGTGGCGCCCGCGCGCGTCGCGAGGTCGAAGGCGAGCTCGCCCTTTCCGGTCCCGACGTCGAGCACCCGGTCGCCCGGACGGACTCGCTCCACGAAGAAGTCGTGGTAGCCCGTCAGCCGGTGCTTCACGTGGACACCGTCGTCGTACGCGATCGCCGCCCGGTCGAGTGAGTGATAGACGTCGTCGTAGGTCAGCAGCAGCTCGCGCACGGCGCGACGGCGGTCCGGATCGGCAGCGAGCGCGGACAGCCAGAATCGAAACAGGCCTCGCCACGGCCGAAACGGCATCACCAAGCGGAAAGGACGGCGCGGTACCCGCTCGTACGCCGCTGCGGCGAGGCGCCTCACGGTCCGTCGACGTCTCATGCAGCCTCCCGGTCCACAAATCCCTCGAGCAACGCCGCCCACAGCCCGTCGAGCTGATCGAGGGCGTGCCGCTCGGCGGTTGCCCTCCCCGCCTCACGCAGTCCTCCAGGCACACCCTCCGCAGCCTGAGCGGCCCAGCCCGCGAGAGCCTCGGCGTCTTCCACGTCGGCGAGCCAGCCGTTCCGCCCGTGCTCGACGATGTCGTCGGCCTGGCCCACGCGAGTCGAGACGAGCGGAGTCCCGGCTGCCATGGCTTCGAGCAGCGCCTTCGGCCCGCCCTCCTGGCGGGAGCTCACGATGTAGACGTCGAGTGCGTGATACGCCTGCGCGAGATCGCGGCGTGTCCGCACCGGGACGTGGCGGTACGGGATTCCGGAGTTCTCCAGCTCGCGCCGGTCGTACCCGCGAGCCGGCCCGGTGAGCAGAACGAGCAGTTCCGGCACACGCGGCTGCAGCACTCGGAGTGCCGAGACGAGGACGTCCGGGCCCTTGACGAGCTTGGGGTCGAGCCCTTCACCCCAGCCGACACCGTCCTTCTGGAACGACCCGACGACGAACGCCTCCGACGGGAGCCCGAGGCTCTCGCGCGCTCTCGCCTTGAGCTCGGCCCCTCCGAGCGGGAAGCTCTCGAGATCGACACCGATCGGGATTCGATGGATGCGATCGCTCGGCACTCCGGCGGAGAGGACGAGCTCGTGCATCTCGGCGTGGGTCACCTGTATGCGTGCAAAGCGTCCGGGAAGGGTGCGGAGTACCTCGAAGCTGTGGTCGAACTCGGGAGCGCCCACGGTGCCTGGACGCCCGTGCAGATAGGCGGTTGCCAGACGATGTGACGTCTCGAGCCAGCGGGGGCTCAATGCCTCGAAGTGGCTCGTGAGGAAGACCGACTGGCGGGATGCGAACCGCGCCCACTCGGGCGGGCCGACTCGATAGCCGAGGCGGCGCGCCGTTCGCTCGAGATGCCTGCCGTCCTCGTCGACCGACCACCCTCCGCGGTCGCCGACGGCAAACAGCCGCGAGTGACTCCGCCAGCGGAGCGTACGGGCCCGAACGAAACCACGCAGGGCGAGTCGCGCAGGTGGAGCGGCAGCCGTTCGCAGGCTCATCCGTGGAGCACCTCGAGGTACCGGTCCGCAACGTCCGCCAGTGCTGGAACCCGGATCGCAGCGCGGCGCTCGTCGAGCTCGCTCACGAGGGCATCGAGCGCGCTCGGAAGCTCTTCGGAGACCTCGAACGGGACACCGGCGTCGCCGACGAGCTCGGGGTGGCCGCCACTCGATCTGAACACGGCGGGGAGGCCGCACGCAAGCGCCTCGAGAACCGCGTTCGAGCACGGGTCGTTTCGGCTCGCCGCCACGTAGACGTCGTGAGCGCGGAGCTCGTCCGCGAGCGGCCCCGAGGGAAGGGGGCCAAGCGTTCGAATCCGACCGAACGGGGCTGGCGGGCGCCCGACGAAGGTCATCTCGAAGCGATCCCAGTCGAGGTTCTCGTCCAGCCAGGTATGGACGTCGGCGCCCTTGTTTGGATTGTCCGACCAGCTCGTCGCGATGAGCCGAACCTTCCTGCCGGCCACAGGCGCCCGGCTCGAAGGAGGGTGGAAGATCGCCGGATCGACGGTGTTCGAGATGATCTCAGGCTCCTTCAGGTCGATGCCGATCTGTCGATGCGCCTCCAGGCTGAAATGCGACTGGAACACGGTTGCGTCGGCGAGCGCGCCATTGATCGCGCGGATCCGGGCGTCGGTCCCGTCGTCGAAGCCGCGGTAGACGCCGATCGGGCCGTCGACGCGGTGCACCATGCGGCAGTCGTCTCGAGCGAAGCGGCGAAGCCGCCGGAAGTCGAAGTTGAAGGAGTTGAACAGACATGTGGGTGTCCGGCCGGAGATTCGGTTCACCTCCACGACGAGCCCCCGGCGCCGGAGCTCCGAGACGAGTGCCCGGAGGAACTGGTGTCCGCCTCCGCCGGGTGGCGGAGCGAACTGGTGGAAGAGCGCGACGTCCGCACCGCCCCGGCTGCGGTGGCGAAGACGGTCGATCTCGGTCCCGGACTCGCGCGCAATGGCGCCGACGGCGCGACGCGTGCGAACGAGGGCAGCGTTCGGGATTCGGCTCAGCGTCACGCGCGAACCGTAGTCCGACCACACGCTGCGAGAAGCAGATCGCGAATCGCCGACGTGTACCGCTCCCACGTGAGATGGCTCTCCACGGTCTCTCGCGCTCGTGTTCCGATCACCGCCGACCGTCCTTGGTCGGCGAGCGCCGCCGTGACCGCCTCGTCGAGTGAGTCGAGGCTCCCCGGCGTCACGAGCCGGCAATTGACGCCGTCCTCCAGGTGATATCCAGTCGCGATCGCACCCGTACGGCTGACGACGACGGGCTTCGCGGTCGCCATGGCCTGCAACAGGACCGTCGTCGCTCCCGAGTAGCTGTTGTCCCGCACGGGCAGGACGACTGTGCGGGCGCGAACGAGGCGATCTCGCGTCGCGTCGAACGAGAGATCCGTCTCGAGCACGACATTGCCGGGGATGGCACCGAGCGCGCGCCCGGCGTCGGAGGTCAGGACCAGCCGAAACGTCCACTCCGGATGAGCGCGAGCGAGCCGGAGGAGGAGCTCGTAATCGCGGCGCGGATCCGCTCCGATCGAGACGACGTCCGTGTCCGTCGGGACATCGGCCTGCGGCACGAAGTACGTCGTGTCGACGCCGAAGGGCACGAACACGATTCGGGGCCCGCCTTCGCCGAGCCACTCTCGAAGCGCCTCCACCTCGCCGGCGCCGTAGGCGACGATCGTGTGTAGTCGCCTGTACGCATCGAGGAACGCCCGCCGGGCGCGCCCGGCCCGCAGCTGTGCCAGCCGCTCGGGCAGACCGATCGCCGCGTAGACGATCGGCGTCCGCACGAGACCGCGGCGAGCCAGAAGCGTGAGCGGTATGCCGACGGTGTCCACGGTCGAGAACACGACGTCCGCGTCTCGCAGCTGGCCCCGGCACCCGAGCACGGTCGCGAAGTCTCCCGAGTAGCCTCCCGCAGCTCTCACGATGCGGTCGAGAGCCGCGCCCGTGGCACGCGCCAGCGGCCCGGCTTCCCTACCGGGCTCGAGATTGTGCGCCGCCGGAACGCCCGAAGCGGCCAGCTCGTCGAGCCCGTACAGGCTGTAGCGCGGCCCTGCGCCGAGGGGCGCCTCCAGGGCGTCCCGCCGGAGCCGCGATTCCCGATAGAGGAAGAAAACCGTAGGCGGGTGCGTCGAGACGGTCGCGTGCACGTGGGGTAGCGTAGGGATGCGGTGCACAGGACGAAGACACACTTCGCGGCCCGGGTCAATCATGTCGCGACAGCACTCGAGCGCCGCGGCGTCCGGGCCACGTACGCGCTGCACGAC
>JBOHBA010000289.1:0-4792 GCA_050698095.1 Gaiellaceae bacterium | reverse complement strand
GACGGGACGAGGGTGTCCCTTGAGCGATTGCGGCTACCGGCGGGAGGATGAAGTCGGCCAAGGGCTCGTCGAACGCCAGCGCCGCGGCGAACGGCACCGTCTCGGCCTCAGGCTCGGCCTCGTCAGGCTCGGCCGGCTGCGCAGGGGCAACGGGCGCGGCAAGGTCGTCGGTGCGATCCGCGGGCGCGGCGACAGGCTCCCCCACCGGAGGGGCAACAGGGCGCTGGCTCGATCGTCGCTGTCGACGTCCGAGGATCGTGAAAACGACATAAATCCCTGCAAAGAGCACGAGCAGGGTGAAAAGTCTCTTCCTACGAGAGCGACGCCCCACAGCAGTCATCCCAGACCCCTCCAGGCTCATGATGCTTCCGCCAGCCCCTAGCCGACGATGGACTGGAACCTACGCCCCTCAGAGGGTCCGGTCAAGGTGGCTGTTGTAAAGATGTCGGAAACAGCCGAGAAACGTTCGGGGAGGCGCTACGCGACCCCTGCCGGCGACGACTTCTCGCCCTCGGACTCGGCTACGAGACCCTCGAGAACGCTCACGAAGCGGCCGATCTCCGCGCTCGAGCGCGGGGCCGTGCGGTCGCTCGTGAGGAAGAGACCGGGGTTCTCGGCGCCGTCGGCGAGCGCCCGGCGGAAGATGGGCACGAAATCCACGACGTTGTTCGTGACGATCGTTCGGCTCTCTGCCGCCATGACTGCGAAGAGCTCGCGATCGCTGGCACCGACGAGGTCGCGGCGCTCGCGAAGCGACACCGCGTCATGCCCGCGGTCGCGCAACCGGGCCGCGATTCGGGGCGAATACATCTCGTCGAGGAGGAGCTTCACGCGAGCAACTCCTGCTGGCGGCGCCAGTTCTCGTCCTCACGGGTCTCGATCGCCCGCGCCCGCGCC
The DNA here is from genome assembly GCA_050698095.1 of Gaiellaceae bacterium. Lineage (GTDB taxonomy): Bacteria > Actinomycetota > Thermoleophilia > Gaiellales > Gaiellaceae > GMQP-bins7. The sequence goes on along the minus strand of JBOHBA010000289.1, from coordinate 3,895 downwards.
ACCCATTCGTCGACCTCGTCCTGGAAGTCCGCGTAGTAGCGGAGGCACGCGCGCACGTGCTCGACGGGGATCTCGAGGTACGCCGCGGCGGCCTCGACCGACCGCTCGTTCTGGCGGATCGTCTCGACAACCTGCCACACGTCGAGCCGGGTAGCGAGAAGCGCCGGCCGCCGTCCTCCGACGCCGTCACGAAAGTGGATGAGCGGATGGACGTCCATCCGCAGCCCCTCCTCGACGTAGCGCTCGACGAGCGCCGTCTGCGTCTCGCCGACCTCCTTCGCGTGCCGCTCGAGCCGGTCGGTCGTCGTCGTTCGGACGCGAAACGAGAGCGGTTTCCTGGCTCTGGCGGTCTCGCTTGGATTGCCTTTCATCGTATGGCAATCGTAGCACCATGTTGCAAAAGCCCATATAGATTCAAATTCTCCGAGAGCGCTTCGGTGCTACTCGCGTGCGTCGCCAAGAGCCTGTGGGAGGGTCTGGAGAAGGTCACTCGCGACGAGGCCCGTCTGGAATGAAGCGATCGCGGCGGCCCGTGCGTGCGCGACGGCGGCGGCTGCAGCGGCCAGTTGCGGTTCGAGCCCCTTGGCGAGGAAGGCGCCGACGACCCCTGTGAGAACGTCGCCCGTGCCCGCCGTCGCGAGGGAAGGCGGTCCGAGATCGCAGACGACGACGCCCGTGCCCGGCGCCGCGACGATCGTGTCCGCACCCTTGAGAAGGACGATCGCGCCGCAACGCTCCGCGGCTTGCTGGGCTGCCGCGAGGCGATGCGCGCCGACCCACTCGGAGTCGGTGTCGAGCAGCCGCGCGAGCTCGCCCGTGTGAGGGGTGAGGACGGTTGGCGCATCGCGGGCGAAGGGCTCGAGGCCGAAGAGAGCATCCGCGTCCACGACCGCGGGGATCGGGAGCCGCTCGAGCAGCTCGCGAACGAGCGTTCGGCGGCTGTCACCGCGGCCGAGCCCCGGTCCGATCGCGAGCGCGGTTGCCCGCTCGCCCGCCCGTGCGATGGTGTCGACGGCATCCGCCTCTCCCCAGCCGATCTTCACGGGCTCGAGAGCCAGCGCCTCGGCGGCGGGCAACGCCTCGTCCGGGACGGCGAGCGTCACGTACCCCGCGTCGGCGCGCAGCGCGGCCATGGCCGTGAGGCACGCCGCGCCCGTCATCCCCCGTTGACCACCGACGACGAGAACGGATCCGGACGTGTACTTCGTGTCGCGCGCACCGCGGCGGGGGACGATCGAGAGGAGCGCTGTCGTGGCGCGTCGATGCAAGGTCGGCGTGGCTTCGAGGCCGATGTCGGCGACGACGACCCGTCCCGCATGGAACCGGCCCGGGGCGACGGTCAGCCCGAGCTTGGGACCATGGAAGGTGACGGTGAGGTCAGCGTCGACAGCTGCGCCGGCGATCTCCCCCGTGGACGCGTCGACTCCGGACGGAAGGTCGACCGAGACCACCGGCGCCGAGGCGGCGTTGATCCTTTCGATCAAGCCTGCGGCCTCCTGCCGCGGCGCCCCACGAAATCCGGTGCCGAAGAGCGCGTCGATGACCACGTCGTAACCCTCCGGCTCGGTGGTCTCGTCGGCCACGTACCCTGCCTCGCGCAGGACGCGCGCAGCCACCCGCCCGTCGCCTCCGTTCGAGCCGCCGCCGCATACGCAGGCGAATCTCCGCGCCTCCGGGAACGCGAGCATCGCCTCGCGCGCGACCGAGGCTCCCGCTCGCTCCATCAGCTCGGGGATCGAGTCGGGGTACCCGGCGTACCGCTCCTCGGCAGCGCGCATCTCCTCGGCGGTATAGAGCGGCTCGAATAGGCGGTGTCTGACACCCGAGCCGGCCAAACCCGCATGGTTGCGTGGGGTGGTGTCAGACACCGTGTCTACTCGCGCGGCGAGACAACCGCAATCGCGGCGGCCAGCTCGCGAGAGTGCGTCATCGAGAGGTCGATCGCGCCAGCCTCGACACGCGCCGCGAAGGCAGCCGTTCGGCCGGACAAGCGAACAGCCGGCTTCGGACGCCCCACGATCTCGATCTCCTTCCACGTAAAGCGCACGCCGCAGCCGAGTGCCTTGCCGACTGCCTCCTTCCCGGCGAAACGCGCCGCGTAGCTCTGCGCGGGATCGGCCCTGGAGTCGCAGTAGGCACGCTCGGCCTCGGTGAAACAGCGGTCGCGAAAGCTCGGGCGCTCGAGCGCGCGGCGAACCCGGCCGATCTCGATCATGTCGACACCGACCTTCACGGTGTCAATCCGCCGGCGAGATCCTGTTCGAGCAGTGCCGGAAAGTGCGCGACCGACGAGACGACGATGTCCGGCGCCGCGTCCGCGGTCTCGAGCGTCTCCGGGCGAAACTTCCCGGTCCTGACGAGAGCGGTGCGCATCCCGAAAAGGCGCGCTGCGCGTACGTCGGCCTCGAGGTCGTCGGTCACGAGCCAGGTCCACTCCGGCTCGGCGTCGAGCGCGTCGAGCGCGGCGGCGAAGTACGAGGGGCTCGGCTTCCCGAGGACGGTCGCCTCGACACCGGTCGCATACTCGAGCCCTGCGACGAACGCACCCGAGTCCAGCATCGGGCCGCGGCTCGTCTGCCACCACTTGTTCTTGTGCATGCAGAAGAAGGACGCGCCCATCTGAAGCTCCTCGAAGGCTCGAGCCAGGTTCATGTAGCTGAACACCTGATTCGGCTCGATGGTCTCGTCGCACCCGCCGACGAGCACGGCCTCGGCGTCGTGACCGACGAGCTCGAGCGCATCGAGATCCGGAACGACCGTCGCCATGACCAGCGCCAGGACGCGCTTGCCCGCGAGCTCCCGTGCAGCGGCGCCAGGCGTCGTCTGCAGCTCGCCGTCTTCGAGCGTGAAGCCCATCCCGCGGAGCTCCTGCGCCAGACGAGCGCGAGGTCGAGTCGAGTTGTTGCTCACGAAGCGGAGAAAGTGCCCCGCTTCCCGGAGCTCCGCCACCGCGTCGACTGCGCCTGGGATCGGTTCGCCCGACACGTGAAGCACACCGTCGATGTCGAGCAGAATGCACGCCATGGCACGTGAGTCTACGAGCCGTAGGCTCGACGGAGGCGTCCAGTAGCGGAGGTGGCGGCTTTGCCGGCACCGGAGCGGATCCGCGTCACGCGGTCAGTCTCCCTGCCGCCTTCCGAGATCGAGATCCGCGTCTCTCGATCGAGCGGCCCGGGTGGGCAGCACGCTCAAAAGTCGTCCACCCGAGTGGAGGCCTCGTTCGACGTCGAGGCCTCCGGTTCCTTGACCGGTACACAGAAGCGTCGCGTGACCGCCCGGGCCGGTTCCGTGCTTCGCGCGGTTGCGCAAGACGAGCGAAGCCAATCGCGCAATCGCGAGCTGGCGGTCGAGCGCCTGGTCGAGAAGCTTCGCGAGGCGCTGGCGGTGCCTCGGAAACGGGTACCGACGCGGCCGAGCGCCCGGGCGCGGGAGCGGCGTCTGTCAGAGAAGAAGCGGCGCTCCAAGCTCAAGGAGCTCCGCCGGCAGGCCGACGACCAATGAGCGGCGCGAATTGTTTCCTTGTAACAGTCTGTTGCTTGGCGCTTGCAGCGGTCCGCTGTGGACTCGCAGCGTAGGATCGGAGGCGTGGACGTCCTTCGAGCGATGCCGCTGATCGCGGAGCTGCCGCTCGAACGCACCCGGCTTCTCGACAACCTCGGTCACATCCGCCGCGAGGTCGGACCGATCACTCCCGAGCTGTCGGACGCGCTCGCAGATCACATGAACATTCGCCGCGGCGAGGTGCACGAGGTCGTCTCGTTCTACTCGTTCCTCCAGCATCCCGTGGACATCGTCCGCGTCTGCACCGGGCCGATCTGCGACTGCGCAGGTGCGAAGGCCGGCGCCGCGGAGCTCGCCGTGGCCTGTCTCGGCCACTGCGACCTCGCCCCGGTGG
>JBOHBA010000288.1:0-4801 GCA_050698095.1 Gaiellaceae bacterium | reverse complement strand
GCGTACCTCCAGGTCGGCGCGATGCTCGGGACGATCATGGCCGCGAACGTCCTCTTCGTGATCATCCCCGCCCACCGAAAGCTGGTGGCTGCGATGGCGGAGAAGCGCGAGCCGGATGCCAGGCCGCTCCTCCGCGCCAAGGACCGCTCGGTGCACAACAACTACCTGACGCTGCCCGTGCTCTTCACGATGCTCGCCGGGCACTTCGCGTTCACGTACGGCGCGGACGCCGCGTGGCTCGTCTTCGTGCTGATCGCCGTCCTCACCGCGCTGATCCGCGTGTTCTTCAACCGGTGGCACACCGGCCGTCGCGCGTGGTGGATCCCGGCCGTCGCCGTCGTCGGCGTTGTTGCGCTCGCGATCTGGCTCGAGCCCGACACTCCGACCGCTCCGGCCACTCGGGTGACGTTCGCAGAGATCGCACCGATCGTCGAAGAGCGCTGCGCGACGTGTCACTCGGGCGCGGCGGCGCCTCTCGGGATCAAGTTCGAGACGCAGGAGCAGATCGAGGCGTGGGCGGGCGCGATAGAGCAGCAAGCGGTCATCACGCGCCGAATGCCACCGGGGAACGCGACCGGGATCACCGAGGAGGAGCGCGAGCTACTGGGATCGTGGATCGCGTCGCGGTAGTTCCCGGGCTGGACCCAAGTGTGCACGAGCCGGATGTGTCACAAGTTCGTGCCAACTCGCGTCTTCGGGCCCTTTCAGCGCCGGCCCGTCCTTACAGTGGATCGTACGGCGGGGGGTGAAATCCCGAGGTGGGATGGCTGCTTGAGAACCATTCGATCGGCGAAAGTCGGTTCCGGTTCGAGTCCGGCGCCCTCCGCCCGCACTACAATGCGGGTGGTTCTCAAGCAGTCGCGGGCACAAGCCCGTTTCACCAGCGAAGCCCGCGCAAGCGGGCTTCGTCACTCCGGGAAGGCAGAGTCGGCCGCAGCGAGCAACTCGCGTGCGCTCTCCAGGTCTGACTCGGCCACGATCACCTCGTAGTAGCCAGGGAAATCGGCCTCGGTCGACGCGTGCGTAGATCTCATGGCACACGGAACTCCGTTCGCTCGGAGAACGCCACAGATCACAACGACCTTTCCTTCGTCCCGGTCCATCATCAATCGAGCCCTTGGGATCATGTCGTCAGGACTTGATCCGTCCATCTGCGCGACGAAGTGTGTCAGCTCGGTCGGGTCTCGACCTACCGCTTCGATAGATTCGCTCGATGCTCGAGATCACTGCAGGCGGCTTCGACTTCGCCGCGCGCTTCGAGGAGGACACGGCCCCCGCGACGGTGGCGGCCTTTCGACGCATGCTCCCGCTCGACTCGAAGATCATCCACGTCCGCTGGTCTGGCGAGGGCGGCTGGATCCCGATGGGCGACCTCGATATCGGCATCGGACCGGAGAACGCCACGAGCTATCCCAGCCCCGGCGAGCTCGTCTTCTACCCTGGCGGCGTGAGCGAGACGGAGCTCCTTCTCGCCTACGGCTACGTCGCGTTCGCGAGCAAGGCGGGCGCCCTCGCCGGGAACCACCTCGCGACGATCGTCTCGGGTGACGAGAACCTGCGCGAGCTGGGGCGGCGCATGCTCTGGGAGGGCGCGCAGGACATCTCGTTCAGGGAGACGTAGCCAGGCGACGCAGAGCGTCCGTCAGCACGTCGACCGCAAGCTCGACGTCCTCCTCCGAAGAGAGCTCGTCCGGCGAGTGGCTTATCCCTCCGTTCAGGCTGCGCACGAAGAGCATCCCCGCGTCGACTCCAGCGGCGGCGAGGATCCCGGCGTCGTGGCCCGCCCCCGACGCGAGCTCGACGGCCTCCAGCCCACGTCCCTCGACGGCCTCGCGAAGTGCCGCCCGCGCTTCCGACCCGAGCTCGACGGGCTGCACGCGGTACTTCGGCTCGAATGCGATCTCGGCGATCAGCTCGTCGAGCCGACTCGCGTCAGGCGCCCTTGCATCGACGCTCAACCGAACCCGGTCCGGGATGACGTTCTCCCCGCCGGGAGAGACATCGACCCTGCCTACCGTCGCGACTGCGTCCTCGATCGCGAGAGCGGCGTCGCGAATACGGAGGATCTCCGTAGCCGCGGTGACGAGCGCATCGTCGCGGCCCCCCATCGGCGTCGTCCCCGCGTGGCCGGCTCGCCCCTCGAGAACGCGCTCTCCACGCGCATAACCGACGATGCCCGTTACGACACCCAACGGCAAGCCGCGCGCGGCCAGCCTGGGTCCCTGCTCGATGTGGAGCTCGAGCAACGCCCTCGGGAGTGTGACGCCAGAGGCAACGAGCGCGCGGCTGCCGACACACCCGACCTCCTCACCGCGGAACGCGACCACGACTCCTGCACCCACCCGCTCGACCGCGTCGATCGCGGCGACCACGCCGAGCGCTCCGTCGAACCTCCCTCCCGCTGGAACGGTGTCGAGATGCGAGGCGATCCACACAGGACCTGTCCCGGGGTCTGACCCCTGGACATGTCCGAAGAGGTTGCCGTGCGCGTCGGCGTCCACCTCGAGGCCTGCCTCCGCGAGCCAGGACGCGACGAGGCTGTGCGCCTCATCCTCCGCCGGCGAAGGATGCGGGCGGTTCGCGCCTGGCCCGCCGCCGATCGCGTACAGCTCGTCGAGCCGCTCGTGGATCCTCACGCCGGTCAGCCTAGTGTGGTCTCTCGAGCGGTCGCAGCGCATACCAGCCCACCAGGGGCAGGATCGCGGCCCCCGCGAACGCGAGAGCCCACGATCCGACCGCGACCGTCTGCGCGAAGACGAGCGGGCCGACCATCCCGGCCGCCGAGAGGATCGTCTGCTGCAGGCCGATCGCCGCTCCGCTCCGCGCCGCACCCGCGAGCTCGGCGACCGCCGCGAAAGCGAGCCCGTTCCACGCCATCGACAGTCCTCCGGCGAACGCGACGCTTGCGAGGAGCAGCCCGACTGGCCCCTGCGCGAGAGCGGCGGTGACAAGGAAGGCGCCGGCAACGGCGATACCGAGCTGGCGGAGCGGGCGGATCCGAGATCCGACCACATCCGACCACCGGCCGGCGCCGACACGCGATGCGGCGCCGAGAACGAGCGCGACGGCAATGACGAGCGCGGCATCGGAATCGTCCAATCCGTGCTCGTCGTGGAGAAAAAGAACGCCGAACCCGAGAATCGCCACCTGCGAGTACACGTAGAGGCCGCTGACCACCGAGAGCCGCCAGATTCTCCGATCCCGAAGCGTGCGCGCGACCGACTCCACCTCGAGCTCGTCACCGGGACGGTCGCGGAGGACGAGCGCGCCCGCGGCCGCTCCGACCGCAGAGAGCCCGGCGAGGAACAGGAACGCGGCGCGTGAGTCGCCGTCGGCCGTGAGCGGCGGAACGACCAGCGCCACAAGGAGGGCGCCGAGCGGGACTGCGGTCTGGCGGATTCCAAGCGCGAAGCCTCGCTCGCTGGGCGGGAACCAGAACATCACGGCGCGTCCGCTGGCTGAGTTCACGCTCGCGCCCGCGGCCCCGGCGACGACCAGCAGTCCGAACAGCACCCCGAACGATCCGGCGTACGCCGCTCCGACGAGGCACCCCGCGGATGCGGCGAGACCCAGCGTGAGGACGAGGCGCTCGCCGTAGCGGTCGGCGGCGAGTCCCCAGGGAAGGAGCGTGACGCACGCGCCGACCCAGGCGGCGGAGAGGAGCGCCCCGACCTCGGTCAGCGAGAGGCCGTACTCCTCACGGAGAACCGGCGCCATCACGCCGAGCCCGACCGTGCTCGCGGAGAAGCTCGCCTGGGCAAGCGTCCCCGCGGCGAGAACCGCCCAGCGGTAGCGCACTACACGTACAGCTCGCCGAACTGCTCGCCGCCGATGAAGAGCGCGCGCCCGCGATGAGTCCCGACGGCCATCGTCCGGAATCTATCCGGCGGCGGTCTCCACGGGTGTGACCGTCAGTAGCGCTGGGTCCGTCCACGGACCGCCCGCCCGCGCCGCGAGATCGGCGAACGTCACACCGCCGAGAAGGCTGATCGTCGCATCCCTGATCTCCTCCCAGACGTCACGCAGCGTGCAGCCGATCGTCATGGGGCACGGCTCGGGGTTGTGTCGGGTTGCGCACCCGATCGGCGCGAGCGGCCCCTGGAACAGCCTGACGACGCGTTCGAGCGTGATCTCCTCGGGATCCTTGTTGAGCCGGTAGCCGCCGGCCGGGCCGCGCTCGGAGCGCACGATCCCCGCGCTGCGTAACGTGGGCATCACCTGCTCGAGGACAGACTGGGGAACCGCGGTCCTGCCTGCGAGCTCCTCGAGCTTGAGCGGGCCGTCTCGCTCCAGTGACAGCACGAGTAGAGCACGCGTTGCGTAGTCAGTTCGCCGAGACACCCACATGGACACCTCCTGAGCCGTTCCCTCTTGACAGACCTAGCAACGCTTCTTAGTCTGTCTTTACTTGGTATCCCGACATGATTAGTCGACAATATAGGGGGAATAGGGCATGCCGGCACTCATCGTTCTGATCGTCATCGGGTTCCTGGCCCAGCTGGTCGACGGCGCGCTCGGCATGGCATACGGAGCGACCTCGTCCACGATGCTCCTGGCCTACGGCCTCTCCCCGGCGACTGCGTCCGCGTCGGTCCACCTCGCCGAGCTGGGGACGACCGCGGTCTCCGGCGTCTCACACTGGCGCTTCGGTAACGTCGACTGGATCACGGTCCGTCGGATCGGCATCCCGGGAGCGATCGGGGCATTCACCGGCGCCGTCGTGCTCAGCTCGATCTCCGCCGAGGTCGCAAGGCCGTGGATGGCCGGCATCCTGCTCGCGATCGGCGTGTACATCCTCGTG
>JBOHBA010000287.1:0-4579 GCA_050698095.1 Gaiellaceae bacterium | reverse complement strand
GGCTAGAAGCCTGTGCGACGCGCGCGGGTGGCGATCCGGCGCCGTGTCGTGGCCGTCATCCGGCCCGCGTGAATTTCCGATCAACCATCAAGGCGGAGAAGGAGGGATTCGAACCCTCGAGGCAGGGTTTTCCCCACCTAACGCCTTAGCAGGGCGCCGCCTTCAGCCACTCGGCCACTTCTCCGTGGACGCTCACGATATCGGACTGCCTTGGGGGCTCCATGAGGGGAGCGCGTCCGGCTGAGAGCGCGGCTACCCTGTGTCTCCCACGGAGGGGTGCCGGAGCGGCCGAACGGGGCGGTCTCGAAAACCGTTAGGCGTGCAAGCGCCTCCAGGGTTCAAATCCCTGCCCCTCCGCTGCTCGTCGAATGGTCGCAACACCTGCGCGGCGTTCATCAACGAATCATCTAACGGTGTTAGCGTCGCTAGCGGAGCCCTTTCCCCAGGGCCAAGTAGCTGGACGGGAGGCGATGGCTTCGGTCATCGCCTCTTGTCTCAGTGGACCGGCTGCGACGCGACGAGCTCCCGAAATCGCGAACTAGACGTTCAGGGGATCGACCCCCCCATTTGGAGGGGCGCGGCGCGAGGCGAGTTCGACCCTATATTCAGCGCACACGGCCGGGCGCGACGAGGGAGGGGAAACGTCCGTCCTGGGGGAAGATGCAACGCGTGAGCAGCGTCGTGCCCGGCCGTTATCCCGAGTCGCGATGCTCGATAGTGTCGAAAAGACACGCGCGAGCTCAGAGGCGTAGCTCCCGAAGAGCGCTGAAGATGGCTTCCGAGAAGGTCGGGTACGGCTGGATCGTGTCGAGCAACACGTCGATCGGCACCTCGGCGCGCACCGCGAGCGTGAGCTGGCCGAGCCATTCACCCGCTTCCGGCCCGACCGCGACGGCGCCCACGAGCACGCGACGCACCGGGTCCGCCGCGAGCTTCACGAAGCCTGGGCGCCTCGGTCGTTCGTAGGTCGATAGCCTGCCGCCCGCGATCTCGTAGCGCGCGGTCACGACGCCGTCGCCGTCCATGACCCCCACCGTGGCGACCTGCGGATCGGTGAACACGGCTGCCGGAATCGCGCGGTAGTCCGCGGTGACGTCGAAGCCGGCGATGTTCGCCGCCGCGACACGCGCCTGGTATTTCCCGAGGTGCGTGAGGAGCCCGACGCCCGCGACATCGCCGAGCGCCCACACGCCGGGGCCGGCGCGAAGCCGGTCGTCCACGGTGACCCCGCGCGGCGTGATCTCGACGTCGAGCTGCTCGAGGCCGAGCCCGTTCACGTTCGGACTACGGCCGGTCGCCACGAGAAGCCGCTCGGCTTCGAGCGCCTCGCCCGAGTCGAGCGTGAGCCTGAAACCGTCGCCGGCCTTCTCGGCCCGCACGCTGTTGGAGTCGACGAGCACGCGGATGCCCTCCTGCTCGAACCGCTCGCGGAGCAACGTGCCGGCGTCGGCGTCGAGCCTCGCCAGGATGCGGTCGTGGTATTCGACGAGCGTCACCTCGGAACCCATTCGGCGAAAGAACTGGCCGAGCTCGGCGCCGACCGCGCCGACACCGAGGACGATGAGGCTCGCGGGGATGTGCCCTGCCCAGACCGCCTCGCGGTTTGTCCAGAAGTCGAGCCCGTCGAGTCCCTCGACCTGCGGCACAGCGGACGAAGACCCGGTCGCGACGACGAGGTTCTCGTACTCGATCTCACGGTCTCCGACGCCTACGACACCGGGTCGCACGACGCGCGCATCGCCGCGAACGAGCTCGGCGCGTTGATCCGCGAGCCAACCCGCGTGCCACGAGTCGTCGCGGCCGTCGGTCACCTGGTCGCGCCACCAGAAGACGCGCTCGGCGTCGAGCTCGCCCGTGACCGCTTCCGCGGCGCCGGGAGCGATCCGCGCGGCGGCCAGCGCCTCCGTCGGACGCAACAGCGTCTTCGTCGGAAGGCACGCGTAGTACGAGCACTCCCCGCCCGCAAGCTCGTGCTCGACGACCACGATCTCGACGTCCGGATCGAGCCCGCGCAGCGCTCCGACGAAGTGCTCCCCGCTCGAGCCGGCGCCAAGGACGACCACACGACCTCTACTCACGGCGGCACTCTCCTTGTCGAGACGAATGAAACGGAGAGGGCGGGATTTGAACCCGCGACGCACCTTTCAGCACGTACGCGATTTCCAGTCGCGCTCCTTCGGCCGCTCGGACACCTCTCCGGGGAGCTACAGCCTAGATGCGGCGGCCTGTGTGTGTCAGCCGGTCGCGGCCGACGAGACGTACGCCGCGACGTCCTTGATCTGCTGTTCGCTGAGCGAGTCGCTGAACGGCGGCATGACGCCCTGGCCGTTCGTCACGCGCTCGACGACCTTCTCGAAGGGCGGCTTCGCCGCGTCGAGGTTCGGCCCGACAGCGCCCGTCGTTCCAGCGTCCGCGAGTGTGTGACAGCCGCCGCACGACGGTACGGCGATGGAGACGAAGACTTCCTTGCCGGCCGCAGCATCGCCGGCGCCGGCCGTGGGCTCCGTCGTCTCGGTCGTGCCGGTCGGCTCGGTCTCGGTGCCCGTCGTCTCGGGAGCGCCCGCTTGGCGCGCGGGCTCGTGGGCCTCGCCGAGCTCCGCAAGCAGGAGCACGGCCGTTATCTGGGAGGCGAAGAAGACGACGCAGACGGCGAGGAAGATTCCCAGGCGAGGCGCGGGGAACTCTGGCCGCGAGCGCGGGATGACGAGCGCGACCAGGAGCGCGAACGCGATGAAGACCGCGGCGACGACGAGCAGCGCCGTCTCGTACCCGGTCAGCGCCAGCAGCACGCGCCGGACGCTACCACGGTGTCCTGGGCGGATACGCCGCTACTGCTCGAGCGGCGCCATCGTCAGCTCGAACCCGGCGAGCTCGGCCCAGTACAGCTCGGCCTGCTCCTTGTCCCCGGCCCAGACGATGGCCTGCCCCGTCTCGTGGATCTTGCTCGCGAGCTCCATTCCCTGGTCGTAGCTGACCCCGGGCAGGACGCTCGAGAGCGCGAATGCGACGCCCCCGAACGTGTTGTGGTCGTCGTTCAGGACGATCACGCGCCACGGACGGCCGAGCCCGCCTCCGGTGCTCTGCCTCCGTCGAGTTCGTGGCGGTGTGAGCGTTGCGGGAGCCACGTACGGAACGTACCAAGGCCTGCGATACCCTTACGCGCTCCGGGCGCATAGCTCAGCGGGAGAGCGCTCGCTTCACACGCGAGAGGTCCCTGGTTCGATCCCAGGTGCGCCCATCGAGACGCCTGGTCAAGCGGTCTCGTACTCCCGGCTGCCGGTGAACAGGGCGAAGCTCGCCGAGTCGCCCATCGCGAGCAACCGCGACTGCTCGCGCTAGCGTTGCGTAGTGCCCGATCTGGAGCCGACCACGGTGGTCTTCGACCTCGGCGGTGTCCTCATCGATTGGGATCCCCGCTATCTCTACCGGCAGCTTTTCGATGACCCCGACGAGATGGAGTCGTTCCTCGCCGAGGTGACCACCGCGGAGTGGAACGCGCACCAGGACGCGGGGAGACCGTGGGTCGAAGCCGTCGAGCTCCTCGTCGCCGAGCATCCTGAGCGGCGGGAGCTCATCGAGTCCTTCCACGACCGCTGGCCCGAGATGCTCGCGGGCGAGATCCCGGGAACGGTCGATGTGCTCGCGGACCTGCGTGACGCTGGAGTTCGACTCCTTGCGCTCAGCAACTGGTCGGCCGAGATGTTCCCGATCGCGCGGGAGCGATTCGACTTCCTGGAATGGTTCGAGGGGATCGTCATCTCGGGTGAGGTCGGGATGAACAAGCCCGACCGCCGTATCTTCGAGCACCTCGCGGAGCGATTCGACGTCGAACCCCGGACGGCGGTCTTCATCGACGACTCCCGAGCGAATGTCGACGCGGCGAGTGCGTTCGGGTTCCGCGCGATCCAGTTCACCGACGCGACGGCATTGCGATCAGAGCTTCTGCGACTCGAGCTCTTCTCAGGCCTCCCGGCCGCGGCGCCTTCGGACCAGTCGAACAACTAGCTAGGTGTCCTACCCACAGACGTTGTGAACGCGGCTGATCGGAGCACGGTCGCCGATCGAGCTGTGTGGTCTTCGCCGGTTGTAGTGGTCGAGCCAGTGTGGCAGTGCCTCGTTGCGCTGTCGATGTGAGCGGTAGACGAGGCCGTATGCCCATTCGCGAGCCATCGTCTGGTGGAAGCGCTCGACCTTGCCGTTTGTGCGCGGCCGGTACGGCTGCGTCGTGAGGTGCCGGATGCCCTCGCGCGCCAGGAGCTCGCGTAGCGAGCGGTTGTGCACGTAGGCGAAGGCATTGTCAGTCATCAGCCGCCTGGCGACGATCCCGTACTCGGCGAAGAAGGCGAGCGCCCGCTCGACAAAGGCGGTGACGGTCGCCGCCTTCTCGTCTCCGTGGAGCTCGACGTACGCGAGCCGGGAGTGGTCGTCGACGATCGCGTGGGCGAAGTCGTTGCCCACCCTCGTCTCCGGGCGCATCCACTTGCGCGAGCGCTGCGAGCGGTCGCCGGTAACCCGATGCCCGGGTCGCAGGAAGCGGGCGTAGCGGCTCGTGTCCATGTGCAGCAGATCGCCCGGGCAC
>JBOHBA010000286.1:0-2983 GCA_050698095.1 Gaiellaceae bacterium | reverse complement strand
GTCCCGGAGGCCGTGAGCGTGAACACGGCTCCGACGGCCGCAGCGACCGCAACGCCGGAAAGCGAGCGCAGCATCGCGATCCAGCATAGCGCCGTCCGTTTTCACCGCACAGCGTCCGCGGCTGTATGCGCCTGTCGACGGACGTGCGTCGCGTAGCGGCGCGAGGTCTATCGTCGCTGAGGATCCGGAGCCTTCGTGCGGCGATCGCCGCGAGCGAGAGCTACCCGCTCTGAGACCTCACGTAGTCGATGTAGCCGCGCACGTCGGCCGCCGGCTCCGAGTAGGCGTCGCCGAGCGTTTCCTCCATCGCGGTCATGTACTCCTCGGCCCAGGCCGGGAAGTCGTAGTCGATTGCGCGCAGGAACTCGAGGGTGGCCGCAAGGCGGATGTCCGCGATCGAGGGCGTGTCGCCGCCGATGAACTGCTTCCCGCCGAGGAACCATGCGCGATAGACCTCGAGCGGCCCGGCGAGCGCGCTCTCGGCATCCTTGCGCGCCTGCTCCTTGAGCTCGTCCGAAGCGGTTGACGTCGCGACCTCGCCCGGATACTGGCCGAAGCCGAGCGCGGGATAGGTCGCTCGCGCGAGGAGCGGGTACACCGTTCCGGTGAGGTAGAACATCGCGCTGTCGACCATCGCGCGCTCGCCGGGGTCCGACGGATAGAAGTCGTCGAGGCCGTGCTTGTTGCAGAGGTACTGCATGATCGCGCAGCTCTCCCACAGCGAGCCCTTGGGCAGTCCCGACTCCTCGAGCAGCGGCGTGAGGTCGGCCGGGTCCTTCGCGAGGAACTCCGGCGTCGACTTCTTCCCCCAGACGTCCAGCTCCTCGTACTCGAGCCCCGCGGCGCGGACGAAGATACGAGTCGTCAGGTTGTTGACGCTCGGCTTGAGGATGCTCAGCGTGTTCGTGGCCATGTGTTCCTCCTCGTTTCTAGTGGTATGCGTGCTTGGGCGACCGGTCGTCGGACAGCGACTCCCGCGATTGCGTGACGAGCGTCTCGATGGCGTCCGCGAGGTGCTCCCGGTCGATGTTGGCGTCTCCGCGCTCGACGCGAATCCTGTGGGCTTCGAGCAGGACGTCCGTGTGCGTGTGGCCCAGCGGCGGCTCGAATCGATAGGACGCCAGCTCGATCAGGAGGCCGAGCGGGTCATCGAAGTAGATCGAATCCATGAAGCCGCGGTCCTTCACCCCCGAGTGCTCGATTCCGCGCTCGTCCAGGCGCTCGACCGCCTGGTGGAAGACGGCCTGCGAGACGGAGAACGCAAGGTGGTGGACGAAGCCAGGCTCCCTTGGCGTGGGGTTGGAGTCGGGCTCGCGCTCTTCGTTCGTGAAGACGGTGATAAGGCGTCCGTCGCCGGGGTCGAAATAGAGGTGGCTCTCCGACGCGTTGTCGAAGTTGGGCTGCTCGAAGACGAACGGCATGCCGAGCACGCCCTCCCAGAAGTCGATCGCGGTCTGCCTGTCGGCCCCGTTGATCGTGATGTGGTGGACGCCCTGGCTCTGGAGCTTTCGCATCACTCAGCGCTCGACAAGAGCCGACTTGTACTCACTGCGACCGAGCGTGCCAAACGGCACGAGGTCGACTTTGGTCTGCACGACGAGCACGGCGCGCAGTTTCTCACGAATCGCCTCGGCGAGCGCGGCATCCTCGCTAGCGCCGCGGGCTAGTTCGACGACCACCGGGAGCGGTGGGTCCTGCTTCACGCCGGGCGAGCCCGGCTTGACGAGGATTCGTCCACTGACCTGTGGTGCGAACGCGCCGACGACCTCGCGCACAGCGGAGGGAAAGACGTTGACGCCGCGGACGATGAGCATGTCGTCCGTACGTCCGAGGCAGCGAATGCGCGGGCCTGTCCGCCCGCAGGGGCATGGGCTCGTTCGCACATGGACGTGGTCGCGCGTGCGGTAGCGGAGGAGCGGCGCCGCCCTGTGCTGGAGGTGCGTCAGCACGAGCTCGCCGGTGGCGCCGTCACTCATCTCGAGCGCCGCGCCCGTCTCCGGATCGATCAGCTCCACGTGGACGAAGCCGCGGGCGCCGAGGTGCATGCCGTCCTGCTCCTCGCACTCCCCCCAGAGTGAGATGCCGATGTCTCCGATCCCCATGGCCTCCGTGACGCGCGCGCCCCAGCCCTCCTCGAGCTTCGCGCGGAACGCGGGCTCACCGCCGCCCGGCTCGCCGGCGACGAGGACGCGCTCCACGCTCGAGCTCCTGAGATCGACTTCGTGCTCCGCGGCCCACTCCACGAGATGGGCGGCGTACGAGGGTGTGAGGACGGCCGCCTCGGGGCGCAGAGCCTCGATCGCCTGCATCAGTCGGGCGGTGTTTCCGGTGCCGAGCGGAATGTGGCAGAGGCCGATCACGTCGAAGGACGCGAGCGCGGCTCCGGCGACGAACGGTCCCGCGTTGTAGGTGGAAACGATGCGCTGGCCGGCTCTGAGGCCCGAGGCCGCATAGCTTCGCGCCGATCCGGTCACCCAGTTGTCGAGATCTCCGGCTGTCAGGGGGATGTAGCTCGGGGCTCCCGTCGTGCCGCTCGTCGAGTAGATGCGGACGATCTCGGCAGGTGTCGCGCAGAGATGCGTGCCGATCGGGTTCGCGGGCGTGCACGTCGCCTTGATCTCGGCCTTCTCGGTGAGGGGGAGCTGCGAGATGTCCTCGAGCCCACCGACCGCTTCCGGGGTGGCGAGGTCCGCCGCTTCCAGCTTCTCGCGGTAGAACGCGGAGCGCTCGAAGAGGTACGCGCTCTGCGCGCGATAGCTCGCATCGTCGAGCGCGAGCTGCTCCGGCCAGGGGCGCGCCTCGATCTCGGGAGCGAACCTCAATCCTGAGGTGGCTCGTACTCGACGGCCGCCTCCGCTCCCGCGGCGAGGAGGAAGCCGACCGGGTTCTCCTGCTCCTCGGCGAGGTGGGCGAGCAGGCCGGCCGTGCGGGCGAGGATCGGAACCGCCTTCACGTGGTCGGGCGAATACCCGAGGTCGAGCAT
>JBOHBA010000285.1:0-3707 GCA_050698095.1 Gaiellaceae bacterium | reverse complement strand
GGTACGCGTCGGGTGAGACGTCCATGACCGCCGAGAATCCCGGATGGGCGACGGCGCAGTGGTAGCACTCGAGGAAGTTCTCGGCCGAGATCTTCCAATTGGCTTCGAGCTCCGACTCTGCGCGCTGGAGGAACCGGAGCGAGTCGAGGTCGATCCCTGCCGCGGCGACGCGCTCGGGAAGGTCGCCGAGGAACTCCCCGAGTGGTTCGGACTCGGCGTCCGGGTTGACGAAGACGAGCGGCCCCCAGGTATCGAGCTGCAGCTGGACGAGCCCGA
Organism: Gaiellaceae bacterium; assembly: GCA_050698095.1. Taxonomy (GTDB): domain Bacteria; phylum Actinomycetota; class Thermoleophilia; order Gaiellales; family Gaiellaceae; genus GMQP-bins7. The sequence continues at coordinate 3,431 of JBOHBA010000285.1, read as the reverse complement.
GATCGGGGTAGTCGGTTCCGCCCTCGCGCGCAAATCTCGGCGCGGCCACGAGCCTTCCGTCGAGACCGTAGGTCCATGCGTGGTATGGGCACTGAAGCGTGGCGCGCTGCCCCGATCCCTCGCATACGAGCGAGCCGCGGTGGCGGCACACGTTCAGGAAGGCGCGCAGTGCTCCCTCCTCGTCCCGGACGAGCACGACCGGGACGTCGCCCACCCGAGTCGCCGCGAACGACCCGCCTTCGGCCACCTCGTCCTGGCGGCCCACGTACTGCCAGGAGCGCCGAAAGATGCGCTCCCGCTCGAGCGCGAGCACGGCCGGATCCGTGTACCAGCTCCAGGGAATCGTTCTCGTCTCGAGGGCGCTCACGGCGGCGAACGCTACCCGTCCGGGCGCCGAATACGCCGGTACGATCGCGCCCGATGATCGGGCGGACAGCGGTTTCGGACGTGATCGGCGGCGTGGCCCGGGCCGGGGTCGCCTGATGCCGTCCTCGGCGCTGATCGATTCGCTCGAGGAGACGCTGCGGCCGCTTTCGTACGAGCGCAACGTTGCCTGGTGGGACTCCCAGGTCGACGCGAGCGACGAGAACCAGCGGCGGCGCGCGGAATCGGAGCTCGCGTACTCGGACGCGCTTGCCGACCCCGAGGCGTTCGCCGCGGTCGACGCGGCGCGGCGCGCCCCTGTCGTGGAGCTGCTCGTCGGGCGGCAGCTCGATCTCCTTCGCGACTCGATGCTGCCTCACCAGATTCCGGACGCGCTGCGCACGAGGATCGTCGAGCTCGAGTCCGCCGTCGATGTGCGGTTCTCGCGCCACCGAGGAACCGTCGACGGGGTCGAGCTCGCCGACAACGAGATCAAGCGGATCCTGCGCGTCAGCGACGACCCTACGGAACGACGTCGAACCTGGGAGGCGTCGAAGACCGTCGGCGCGGCGGTCGCCGATGACGTACGCGAGCTCGCGCGGCTCCGGAACGAGGCCGCCCGCGGGCTCGGCCACCGCGACTGGTTCGCGCTCTCGCTCGCGACGGACGAGCTCGACGAGGCGAAGCTCGAGAAGACGCTCGCCGAAGCCGACCGAGTCACGGCCGAGCCGTTCGCGCGCTGGAAGAGCGCACTCGACGAGCGTCTCGCAGCGCGCTTCGGGTGTGCGACCGCGTACCTGCGCCCGTGGCACTACGCCGATCCGTTCTTCCAGGAGACCCCGGTCGAAGGCTCGGTCGACCTCGACCCGCTCTTCGGAGAGAAGGACGTCGTCGCGCTCGCCCGGAGGACGTTCGACGGCATCGGACTCGAGGTCGAGGGCATCCTCGAGCGCAGCGACCTCTTCCCGCGGTCCGGCAAGTGCCAGCACGCCTTCTGCGTCGACGTCGATCGGAGCGGTGACGTCCGCGTGCTCGCGAACGTCGTCTCGAACCACGACTGGGCCGAAACGATGCTGCACGAGCTCGGCCACGGTGTCTACGACCTCGGCTTCGACGAGAGCCTCCCGTGGCTCCTCCGCAGCACGCACCTGGTCGCGACGGAGGCGTCGGCCCTTTTCTTCGGGTCGCTCGCCGGAAGCCGCGAGTGGCTCGAACGCGTTCTCGGAGTCGGTGCGCGCGAGGGCGCCGAGCTCGAGGGGCAGCTTGGCGCGGCGCGTGCGGCAGAGCTCCTGCTGTTCACGCGCTGGGTCCTGGTCATGAACGCGTTCGAGCGGGCGCTGTACGCGGATCCCGACGGCGACCTCGACTCGATCTGGTGGGAGCTCGTCGCCCGCCATCAGCTCCTCACGCCTCCCGGGGGGAGGAGCGCTCCCGACTGGGCGGCCAAGATCCACATCGCCGTGGCCCCCGTCTACTACCACACGTATCTCTATGGCGCGATCGTCGCGTTGCAGCTGAAGGACACCCTCGCTGCCGCCGGCGGCATCGTCGACCGCCCGGAGGCCGGAGCGCTCCTCCGGCAGAAGCTCTATGCCCCCGGCCAGTCGATTCGCTGGGACGGGCTGGTCGAGCGCGCCTCGGGCATGCCTCTCTCCGTCGCCTCGCTCGGCCGAGCGGTGACGCATGCCTGAACCTCTGGCACGGTAGGGAGCGGGTGTGAGCGAGGCGGCACCTCTGGTCAGTGAGCCGACGCTCGAGGAGGAGGAGCGCAAGACCAGCTACCTCGAGCTCTTCTTCGATCTCGTCTTCGTGTTTGCCTTCACACAGGTGACCTCGTTGATCCTCGAGGACACGAGCCCGGCGGGATTCGCGCGCTCCGCGCTCGTGCTCGGGATGGTCTGGTGGGCGTGGTCGGCATACGCCTGGATGACGAACGCGATCGACGTCGAGAACGCCGTCACGCGGCTGATCCTGTTCGCGGCGATGGCGGCCGGCTTCTTCATGGCCCTCGCAGTCCCCGATGCGTTCCAGGACGAGGCGGCGTGGTTCGCCGTCGCGTACTTCGTCGTGCGCGTCCTGCAGTCGACGCTCTTCGCCTGGGGTGTCCGCAACGACCCGGGGAACCTTCGCGCGACGTTCCTGCTCGCTCGCTGGTTCGTCCCCGCCGCCGTCGTGGCGCTGATCGGCGGCTTCGTGGACTCCGACTATCGCGTGTGGTTCTGGCTCGCCTCGCTGGCGATCGACGTGGTCGGAACGCTCACGGTCGCAAGGGCAGAGTGGCGCGTCTCACCGTCTCACTTCGCGGAGCGCTTCGCGCTGATCGTGATCATCGCGCTGGGCGAGTCGATCGTCGCGATCGGGATCGGGACCTCGGGTCTCGAGCGGAACACGACGTACGCGTTCTCCGTCGTGGTCACCTTCGCGGGAGTCGCCGCACTGTGGTGGACCTACTTCGATCTCACCGCGGTCGGCCTGGAGCGGGCGCTTCGCCGCGCTCCGCCGGAGAAGCGCGGCCCGCTCGCGCGCGACACGTTCACCTTCTTCCACTACCCCGTCGTGCTCGGGATCATCTTCTACGCGGTGGCGGCCAAGAAGACGCTCGAACACCCTCTCGACCCGCTGCCCGAAGCCGGTCGCTGGGCGTTGGGCCTCGGGATCGCAACGTTTCTCGTCGGCCTCGCCCTGACGCGCTGGCGGATGATCGACCGCATCGCGTGGGAGCGGGTCGCCGGGGCGGCGCTCGCGCTCGCGGTAGCCGTTGTTCTCGACGGAGTCGACGCGATCGTGGTCGTCGGGGTCGTCGTAGCGATCACGGCGGCATGCGTCTTCTTCGAGACGGCACGCTTGCACGAGTTTCGCGCCGAGATGCGCGCGCGGTAGCAGCGCTCCCGGCGGCGTCACGGGAATCGCCGGGGCGCGGGTCCGTCCGGGACGAGGCGGCCGAGGAGCTCGCGTCGCGCGGCGATGGCGCGATAGATCGCGTCCGGCACGCGGCCGCGGATGCCGAGGTAGCCGACGAGGTCGCCGTTCCGGCGTGCGAGCCGCCAGCTCGCGAAGCGCTCGTCCGC
>JBOHBA010000284.1:0-4061 GCA_050698095.1 Gaiellaceae bacterium | reverse complement strand
TCTACGGCGTGTACGACACGGGCCGCGACTTCCTCGGGCTGTCATCGGAGGCCGACCAGAGCCTCGCCGGGTCGCTGATGATGCTCGAGGGATCCGTCGTCACGATCGTCGCCATCGCGTGGCTCTTTCTGCGCCTGGCGCAGGAGGGCGAGATCAGGCAGGCGCTGCTCGAGCGAGGTCACGACCCGCGAACCGTGCGCCGGGCGGTGCGCTACCGGCGCTGGCACGAGCTCACGTAGCCTCGTCCCGCGCCGGGCTGAGAGCTTCTGCCACTGCCGAGAACTCGGCGAGAGCGGCCTCGAGATCCTCGACGATCTCCTGCGCGATTACGTCGGGCGGCGGAAGGTTCTCCATGTCCTCGAGCGACTCGTCGCGGAGCCAGACAAGGTCGAGGCTGACCTTGTCCCGCGCGACGAGATCGTCGTATGCGAACCGCCTGAACCGCTCCGACTCGACGCGAGCCGCGCGGTTCTCAGCCGAGTACGCCGCGACGAACTCCTGGAGGTGCTCGGAGCGCAGCGGGTTCTGCTTCAGGGTGAAGTGCTGGTTCGTGCGGAGGTCGTAGACCCAGAGCTCGCGCGTCCACGGCGTCTCCGACGCGGGCTTGCGCTCGAAGGAGAGGACGTTCGCCTTCACGCCAGAGGCCGACCGGCGCCAGCTCGGGGAGGCCCCGCAGCCGATGGCGAAGCGTCGGCGCCGTCGGCTGTTCGCGGATCTGCTCCAGCCAGCCCGCGAGCGTCTTCGGCTGGTGAAACGAGAACACCTCGCGGCTCGCCGCGTCGGGATCGAGCGTGTTCGTGAAGTGAGTCTCGGTGCCCGTGGACTCGTAGACGAAAGGGAGCGCCCCTTCGAGTGCCGTCGGAACCTCGTCGGGAACGCCCTCCGCGTACTTTGCCGATTGCCAGGCGACGCCGCTGAGGGTCTCGCCTTCCTTTTTCGCCTCGATGACTCCCGAGGCGGCGCGGTCGAGAAAGAGGAGGTAGTCGGCGCGGCCGTGCGGCGGCTTCAGCACGAACTCGCGAACGGCCACGCCCTGAGCAGCAGCGAGGTTGACCGCGCGGGCGTCCTGCACGACCCATCCGGCAGCTGCCAGCATGCGGTCGATCTCGACCCGGGCCTTGGCCTCGGGAGTCAAGTATGCGAGCTCGCCGTCCGTCACAGGCGAATCTTCGCCCACCCGCCGAGAGGAACCAAGCAGGGGGCCGGCTCAGAGCGAGCCGGCCCCCTGCGTTCGCTTAGGTTCCGGTGTACCGGAAGATGTAGAGACCGAAGTCGCGATCGCTTGCGGCGACGTACTCCTGGCCGCCCGACTGGAAGACCTGGACGCCCCAGAAGTTGTTACCGCCAACGTCGATGAAGTGACCAACCTCGACGAGCTCGTCGGCCACGATGTTGGCCACGCGGAATCCTCCCGAGTAGTACGAGAAGTACACCCGGCCGGCTGACGTAGGCGACGTTGCGGCCTCGTGCACCGAGAGGTCGCCGAAACCCGTCGCGAATGCCGGATCGTGCGCCTCCGGAATGGCGTACGTGTCCAGTTCGGCCATCTTCCCGTTCCCGTACCGGAAGAGATGCACGTAACCCCACCCGTCGAACTGCGATGTGAAGCGCAGCGTGTCTCCTGTGGTGCCGATGGTGACCGGGAGCTGCTGCGGCCCCGTCCCGGCAAGACACTCGGCGTTGGAGTAGGGACTGTTGAAGATCGCGAAGCCCTGCCCACGCGGGGCGACGCCGAACGTCGGGATGTCGCCGGCGACGGTCATTCCGAGCGACCCGTCGCAGCCCCCATCGGTGCCGGTGCGATTGAAGATGAGCACCGCGTCGTAGCCACCCGCGGCGATGACGCTCGCCACCTTCTCGGTGAACAGGCAGACACCACGCTCCACAACCGCGATGTCGGTGACGGCCGGGTTACCGGCGGGAACAGCCGGATCGCCGGGGCATGCACGCCCGACGAACACCGACGTTCCCTGGATCGTGTCACCCGGTTCGAGGGGCCTCGTGTTACTTCCCTGGCTGGCCGCGATCGACGTACCGTCGGTGACGTTCTCGGCGTTGAGCAGGAAGGGGCCGAAGTCCTCGTCCGCCGCGACGACGTACTGGTTGTCGGATGTGAACTCGGCTTCGTGCCCGTTGCCCTCCGGAGCGACGATGAAGCCGCTCTCTGCCGCCTCCGGATCCGGGTCCGTGAAGTCGGTGTCACCGATGTAGATCGGCGCGAGCGGATCCGTGACGTCGATCGCCACGTAGCCCGCATCCCAATACGACAGCAGCATGATCTGCCGGCCGCCGATCTCCTTGACGACCATGTCGTGCAGGAAGACCTCGACGAGGTTCGCAGGTGCGGCCTGGAGGATCTGCGGGAACGTCTCGTCCAGGTCGTATTCCGCGAGCAGGAATGCCTTCTTCGGGTCGGTGATGTCGATGATGTCGACGTCGGTGCCTTCCTCGTTGTCGACGATCACGGCATATGCCTTCGAACCTGCATCCCAGGCGAAGACGCTATGGATCTCTCGCGCGTCCTTCTTGCCCGCACCTGGGACGGACGAATCGCCGACCCCCTCAACGAGCGGTGTCGGCGCAGTCGGCCGCGAGACGTCGTAGATGTTCATGCCGCCGAAGCCGGCCGGCTCCTTGCACTTCTCGTTGTTCGTTACGAGGATGTCCCCGTTGAACGCAGGCGTGTCTATGTGCAACGCCTGCACGCCCTCGCCCGGATAGCTGCCCTCCTTCGAGCCGATGAATGCAACTTCCTTTGGGCTTGCCGGCGTTCGCACGTCGACGACGTGGACGCCGTTGTACTTGCACGTCACGACGCCCCAGGCCGCGAGATACGCATAGCCCTTGAAGACGCCGACATCGGCGATCTTCTCGGGGACGACGTTCTTGAGCTTGAGCTTGCTTACGAGAGCTACGTTCGAGCTCGTACCCTCGGGGTTCAGATGCCCCTCGGTCACTCCGTGCTGGTGAGCGTCCCGGGCACCGTCTGCGACGGCCACACCGCCGTCGGGAGCCCCGGACGCGGCCGTCGCCACGCTGGCGACGATCAGCATCCCTGCGGCCGATACCACGAACCGCGTCCAGAAACGCTGTGACTTCATATCCCCTCCCATCGTTGCCTCACGGTGCGCATGTCTGTGCACCCGTCGAACCGCGGGCGAGTCTAGTTGAACTGTTGGGTTCCCAGGGTCGGGACTTCGCAAACTCTCGTCAGGTGTGCGCAACTTCGAAGCGCATCTTCTCGACCTTCGCCGGCACTCGGGTCGGGTAGTCGCGCGTGAAGCAGGCGCGGCAGACCGCGTCCACGGGGAGCTGCGTCGCCTCCTGCATCCCTTCGACGGACAGGTAGTGGAGCGACGTCGCGCCAATGTGGACGCGCATCTCCTCGACCGAGCGGTGCGCCGCGGCGAGCTCGTCCTCGTCGGGGAAGTCGATGCCGTAGTAGCACGGCGAGACGACCGGCGGCGACGAGATACGCACGTGAACCTCCGCGGCTCCGGCGTCGAGGAGCATGGCGACGAGCTGGCGTGTCGTGTTCCCTCGCACGATCGTGTCGTCGACGGCGACGATGCGCTTCCCCTCGACCTCGTCGAGCGGGTTGAACTTCATCCGGATCCCCTGCTCGCGCATCGCCTGGTCGGGCTGGATGAACGTGCGTGCCACGTAGCGGTTCTTGATCAAAGCCTCGTTGAACGGGATTCCCGAGGCCTTCGAGTACCCGATCGCCGCGGGCGTTCCCGAGTCCGGGATGCCGATGACGAGGTCCGCTTCGACCGGTGCCTCTAGCGCGAGCCGTTCGCCCATCCGGATGCGCGCGCCGTGCACTTCGACGCCTCCGAGCCGCGAGTCCGGCCGCGCGAGGTAGACGTGCTCGAAGATGCAGAGCGCGTTCCGGCCGGCAGGGACCGCCTGCGCGCCGTTCAAGCCTTCGGCGTCCACCCACACCACCTCGCCGGGGCGCACGTCGCGAATCCTCTCGGCGCCGATCAGATCGAGCGCGCAGGTCTCTGACGCCACTACCCAGTCGTCGCCGAGCCGCCCGAGCGTGAGCGGGCGGAACC
>JBOHBA010000283.1:0-2032 GCA_050698095.1 Gaiellaceae bacterium | reverse complement strand
TTTCTATGCCGCGCCGGCGGCTGTAACGGTCTCCGCCTTCGGCGAGAAGTTGTCCGAGGTCTCGAGCTTGTCGGTCGCCACGTACATGGTGAATCCGACGACAGCGCCCGACGCGTTCGTCGGATCGCCGTTCTCGTTGAACCCGAACGTGCCGAGGAGACCGTCCGTGACCTGGGCGGCGAACATCTGCGTGATCACGTCCGCACGTGAACCGTCGGACGCTGCGATCGCGTCGAGCACGATCTGCGCAGACTGTGCGCCGTAGACCGCGTACGGGTCGATCGGCTTACCGGCCAGCGGCCCCGCGAGCAGCGCGTCGATGTACTCCTTCGCCGCTCCCGTGAACGCGTCGATCGGCACGCCCGCGACGGACATGAACATGCCCTTCGCTGCCGGTCCCGACTCGTCGATCGTGCTTTGCGTGGTGAAGCCGTCCGGTGCGTACAGCTTCACGGCACCGTCGTTCGGCCCCAGCACAGCCACCTTGTCCTTGATCACCTGAGCGCCGTTCTCGTCGATCAGGCCGCCGAGGAAGACCGAGTCCGCCCCGGTGCCCTTGATCTTGTTGAAGAGCGCTTCGTAGCTCGAGGCCTTCGGATCCCACGCCTCGAAGCCGGCGATCTCGATGCCGAGAGACTCGGCTGCCTTGCGGAACGTCGTCGCGACACCGAGGCCGTACGCCTCCCTGTCGTTCAGGACGTAGACCTTCTTCGAGCCCTGCTTCTGCGCGAACTCGGCGACGAACGCGCCCTGGTAGTCGTCCGCAGGAGCGACTCGCGCGTAATTGCGCGTGCCCGCCGGGTAGTACTTCGCCGGCTCGGACGCCTCGCACCCGCCGGGCAGGTTCACCGTCAGACAGGGATACGTGTTCGCGGGCGACATCATCGCAATGCCCCCGTCCGGCGCCTCGTTCAGCACCGGGATCTCGATCGCGGCACAACCGGAGTTGAATGTCCCGATCACCGCGATCACCGCGTCGTTCGCGGCGTACGCGTTCGCATTCTGCGAGCACTTGGCGGAGTCCCACTTCGCGGCCTGCGCGGTCGCGTCGTCGCAGGACTGGAACCCGATCTTGTAGTCGCCCGCCTTCCATTCACGCTGACCGAGCTCGTACCGAATGGCGGCCACGATCTGCTCGGTCTGCGTGCGCGACGAACCCTGGAGTGGGAAGTCGGACGCGAGAATGTAGTCGGGGCTGCCCTCTCCCTCGTACTCGAGTCCGGTGCACGACGACGTCGGGAGCGCCACGACCTCTGCCCCTCCATCGCCACCACCACAGCCCGCGGCGACGAGCGCAAGCGCGGCCACGAGCAGCCCGAGGGCGGCGAGCACTCTCTTCTTGACCATCAACCTGTTCCTCCTCACTTCGTATGACCAAACTTGCGCCGGCGCAGCCAGCGTGGCGGGAAGTATCTGCGCTCGCGCTGCCGAGCGCAACCGAGAGGTGACGCTACGATCGCTCTCGACGCCGGAGTGGCGGAACTGGCAGACGCGCGGGACTCAAAATCCCGTGTCCTCAGGGACGTGTGGGTTCGACCCCCACCTCCGGCACTGGCCGAACGAGCGATAGCACGCAATCAGGCGGTCTCTCCGTACGCGTCGTGGTAATTCCACCACCGGTACGGCGCCGTCTGCGGATAGCCCCCCGGCGAGTCCTCCCACTCCTCCTGGCGCCCGAGCGCCGTGATATCGAGGTAGCTCCAGGCGCTTCCCATCGCCTCGTCGCCCCGGCTGTCGACGAAGTAGGTGCGGAAGATTCGGTCGCCGTCCCGCAGGAAGGCGTTGGTGCCATGCCACTCGGCGACGCCGAAGTCGGCGTCGAAGTCGTCGGTGAGCGTGTACCAGGGAATGGCTTCCCATCCCATCCTTGCCTTCAGGCCCTGGATCTCTGCCTGGGGCGCGCGCGAGACGAAGGCGAGGCTGGTCTCGCGGGCGTTCAGGTGCGCAGGATGTGCGACCTGGTCGGCGAGCATCGAACAGCCCACACATGCTCGCTCCGGGTACGCGCCACCCGCCGCATAGGTGGTGACGT
>JBOHBA010000282.1:0-2549 GCA_050698095.1 Gaiellaceae bacterium | reverse complement strand
GCGTCGGGTGGTCGACGTCGCACTGCAGGTTGATAATCGGGATGTCGGCCCAGCGGGCGATCTCACGCATCCAGGCGTTACCCTCGTACGGCGCGAGGTCGTGGCGGATGGCGAGGCCGTGGCCGTAGCGGGACAGGATCACGCCCATGTCCTTCGGGCTCTCACCGTGCGCGATCTGCGTCTTCTCGGCGTCGAGATAGACGGCGTGACCGCCAAGCTGGGTCATCCCGGACTCGAATGCGTTGCGCGTGCGGGTGGACTTGTCGAGGAAGAGCATGAAGAGCGTCTTGTCCGGGAGCAGCCGGTGCGGCTCCCCGTTCTTGAACGCGCGCTTGAGCTCGCCCGCGACTGCCAGTGTCTCGTCGATCTCCTCGACCGACCAGTCGAGAGTCTCGATGAAGTCGCGTCCGGCGAGCGCCGTCCGGTCTATGGCTAGCTGGTGCATCGCTACCTCGCTTTCATCAGCTCTTGCTGGCCGAGGGCCAGGCCCAGGTACTCGGGCACGGCCTGCTGGCCCGGAACGTCGGGGATCGGGGGAAGGCCTGCCGTCGCGGCGGGCGCCCGGAGGCCGAGGAGGTCGTCGGGGGTGACGGGAACGCGGTTGAGCACGCATCCGGTCGCCGCGCGCAGCGCGGCCACGATCGCCGGGGTCGCCGCGACCGTCGCGAGCTCTCCGATCCCCTTCACGCCGTACGGGGCCCCTGGCTCCGGCACCTCCACGAACTCCGCGATCACGGGCGGCACGTCGAGGGCGGTCGGGATCAGGTAGTCGGTGAAAGACGAGTTTCGCATGCGCCCTCCGTCGAGCTGGACCTCCTCCATGAGCGCCAGCCCGAGCCCGATTGCAGCGCCGCCCTCGATCTGCCCCTCGGCTGCATGCGGGTTGACCACGCGTCCCGCGTCCTGCACGGCCGCGATCTCCACGACGCGGGCGAGCCCGAGCTCGGGGTCGACATCGACGACGGCCCGCTCTGCGACGAACGAGAGCGTCACGTGGATGTCGCCCTGGCCGTCCTCGTCGAACGCCGTAGTGGGGCGATGGTGGTAGGTCGCGGTGCGCGTGATCGGCTGAGTGGCGCCGTCTTCAGCGAGCGCAGCGCTGATCTCGCGGCAGGCCGCCTGGACGGCTCCGCCCGACATCGTCGTCTGGCGCGAGGCCGATGTCGATCCTGCCGATCCCACCGCGGTGGTCGACGAAACGACGCCAACATGTTCGACGCCGAGCTCCGTGCGCGCGATCTGCGCCAGCACCGTGTAGAGCCCCTGGCCGTAGTCGACAGCCGCTGTGCGAACTTCCGCCTCGAGCCCGTCGGGGCCCTTCCGGAGCACAACCGTCGCCTCCGCCGAGTCGTCGAAGCCCTCGCTGTAGGCCACGTTCTTGAAGCCGACGGCGAATCCGATTCCGCGCTTCGTCCAATCCGCAGGCTCGTCCGCGGGCAGCGGGATCGCCGAGCACCGCTCGATCACCTCGCGAACTGGCGCGCTTCCGGTCAACACCTGCCCGGTGGGCAGCACGGACCCCGTTCGCACAGCGTTCTTCAGCCGGAGCTCGATCGGATCGATCCCGAGTTTCGCTGCGAGCGCGTCCATCGCGGACTCATAGGCGAAGCAGACCTGCGGCGCGCCGAACCCACGCATCGCGCCGCACGGGGGGTTGTTCGTGTACACGACGGTACCCTCGATCCGGACGTTCGGCACTTCGTACGGCCCTGCGGCGAACGTCGAGGCGTTGGCGAGCACGGCCGGCGACGAGGACGCGTACGCGCCTCCGTCGAGAAGCAGGCGGACGTCTGCGGCCACGAGCTGCCCATCCTTCGTCGCCCCGTACCGAACCCACGTGCGCGATGGGTGCCGGTGCACGTGTCCGTGGAACGACTCTTCGCGCCCGTACGCCATCTTCACGGGCCGGCCAGTGCGCAGCGCGAGCAAGCAGGCGTGGATCTGCACGTGGAGGTCTTCGCGCGATCCGAACGCTCCGCCCACACCGGCGAGCTCGATCCGCACCTTGTCCTCGGGCAGGTCGAGACACGGCGCGATCTGCTGCCGGTCGACGTGGAGCCACTGCGTGATCGTGCGAAGCTCGACGCCGCCGTCGTCGAGCGGGATGGCGAGGCCGCCTTCCGGCCCGAGCGCGGCCTGATCCTGCATCGGGGTCTCGTAGTAGCCCTCGATCCACACGTCCGCGTCGGCCGCATCAGGGTCGCCGTGGAGGATGTGCACGTGGCGGAGCGTGTTTCCGAATTCGTGCACGCGCGGTGTGTCGGGGTGAAGCGCATCCTCCATGTCTGTCACGGCGGGCAGTAGCTCGTACTCGACGTCGACGAGCTCCGCCGCGCGGCGTGCCTGCTCGAGCGTCTCGGCCGCCACGATCGCCACCGGCTCGCCTTCGTAGCGCACCACGTCCGAGGCGAGCACAGGCTGGTCTGAGTACTCGAGGCCGAATGTGGCCTTGCCGGGCACGTCGTCCGCCGTCAGCACAGCGTGCACGCCGGGGTCCGCCTCGGCGTTCGTCACGTCGAGGGAGCGGATCCGCGCTGAGGGGTGAGGGC
>JBOHBA010000281.1:0-4113 GCA_050698095.1 Gaiellaceae bacterium | reverse complement strand
ACCGTATGGTGGCATCGGCGGCGGAGGGTGAAATCCCGAGGCGGGATGCGCGATTGAGCATCGTTGCGGCCGAGCAGTCGGTTCCGGTTCGAATCCGGCGCCCTCCGCGCCAACAACCTCGTAGAATTGAATCGGTGCTCAGTCGTGCGCGGGCTATGCGCCCGCTTCACCACACGAAGCCCGCCGCGAGGCGGGCTTCGTCACTCAGGACGAGCCAGACCGTCCCGACCTGAAGCGCTCGAGAAACAGGCGGGTCGCTACACGGCGCCGTTGACGCCCGGAATCCAATCCGTCCCGGCGAGGGGAACCTTCGCCATCGCGGCCGCTTCGACCGTGAGTGCGACGAGATCTTCCGGCTCGAGGTTGAGGACGTGCGACTTTCCGCACGCCCGCGCGAGCGTCTGCGTCTCGAGCGTGAGCACGCGCAGGTAGTTCGCAACCTTCCGGCCGCCGACGACCGGGTCGAAGCGGGCGGCGAGCTCCTCGTCCTGCGTCGAGATGCCCACCGGATCGCGGCCGGCGTGGTAGTCGTCGTAGAAGCCGGCCGCGCTGCCGATCTCGCGGTACGCCTCGTCGTACTCGGGGCTGTTGTCACCCATTGCAATCAGCGCTGCCGTCCCGATCGAGACGGCGTCCGCGCCCAGCGCGAGCGCCTTCGCGACGTCCGCCCCACCACGGATCCCGCCCGACACGATCAGCTGCACCTTGCGATGCATGCCGAGCTCCTGGAGCGTGTCGGCGGCGATCCGCGTGGCCGGGAGCGTCGGGATCCCGACGTGCTCGATGAAGACGTCCTGCGTCGCGGCCGTGCCGCCTTGCATCCCGTCGACGACGATCACGTCCGCGCCCGCCTTCACCGCGAGCTGGACGTCGTAGTAGGTTCTGGTCGCGCCGACCTTCACGAAGATCGGCTTCTCCCAGTCGGTGATCTCGCGCAGCTCGTGGATCTTGATCTCGAGATCGTCCGGCCCCGTCCAGTCGGGATGTCGTGAGGCGCTCCGCTGGTCGATCCCCTTCGGCAGCGAGCGCATCTCGGCGACGCGGTCGGAGATCTTGTGGCCGAGCAGCATCCCGCCGCCGCCGGGCTTCGCACCCTGGCCGACGACGACCTCGATCGCGTCCGCACGCCGCAGGTCGTCGGGGTTCATGCCGTAGCGCGAGGGCAGGAGCTGGTAGACGAGCGTCTTCGAGTGCTCGCGCTCCTCGTTCGTCATGCCGCCGTCCCCGGTGGTCGTCGACGTCCCGACCTCGGTGGCGCCGCGTCCGAGAGCCTCCTTCGCGGGCGCCGAGAGCGCGCCGAAGCTCATGCCGGCGATCGTGATCGGGATCTTCAGCTCGAGCGGCCTCTTCGCGAAGCGGGTTCCGAGGACGACGTCGGTCGCACATTGCTCGCGGTAGCCCTCGAGCGGGTAACGCGAGACGCTGGCGCCGAGAAAGAGGAGATCGTCGAAGTGCGGGACCCGCCGCTTGGCGCCGAAGCCGCGAATGTCGTAGATGCCCTCACGCGCCGCGCGCTGAATCTCGGCGATGACGTTCCGATCGAAGAGGTAGGACTCGCGGAGCCCCCACGGCCGTTCTCGGTCAGAATTGGACATGTCCCGGGGTCTGACCCCTCGATCCGCCTCGGCGGGCCATCAGTACGCGCCCGCGTTGTCGATCTTGAAGTTGTAGAGCTCGCGCGCGGAGCCGTAGCGCCGGAAGTCGGATACCTCGGCGTCGATTCCGGCAGCTTCGAGCAGGTCCGCAACCTGTGCGACGTGCTCGTCGCGCATCTCCTTCTCGATGCAGTCGGCACCGAGGCCCGCGACCGAGCCGCGAACGTAGAGGCGCGCCTCGTAGATCGAGTCGCCGAGTGCGTCGCCCGCGTCTCCGCACACCACGAGGCAGCCCGTCTGCGCCATGAACGCGCTCATGTGCCCGACCGAGCCGCCCACGACGATGTCGATGCCCTTCATGGAGATCCCGCAGCGAGACGAGGCATCGCCTCGAACCACGAGCAGGCCGCCGCGCCCGGTCGCGCCCGCCGACTGGCTCACGTTCCCGTCCACGACGACGCGCCCGGACATGAGGTTCTCAGCGATCCCGGTGGACGCGTTGCCGTGGACCCGAACCGTCGCGAGCTTGTTCATCCCCGCGCAGTAGTAGCCCACGTGGCCATCGATCTCGACCTCGATCTCGGCGTCGAGACCGCACGCGAGCGCATGCGCGCCGCTCGGGTTGAGGATGCGAAAGCGCCGTGGCCCGAGAGCGCCGGCGGCGAGATCGTGCAGCCGCTGGTTGAGCTCGCGGACCGAGGTCGTCTCGAGGTCGACGACCTCGAGCTCGCCGGTCTCGGTGCTCTTCGCGGTCGCCACGGCCGTCAAACCTTCGCTCTCTCCCAGACGTAGACGACTCCGGGCTCGGGCTCCCAGGCCCGCGCGTCCTCCGCTCCGGGAAGGACGGCGATCGACCGCCACTCCGACGACATCGCCACCCACTCGTCCGTCTCGGCGAGCACAGCCGGCTTGCACGCGATCGGGTCGCGCAGTACCGCGAACCCGTCCGCTGTCCCGACTGCGAACGTGTAGAAACCGTCGAAGTCGGTGAGGCATCCTTCGAGCGCCTGCTCGAGACTCGCGCCCTCGCGCAGGCGCCAGGCCAGGTACCCGGCGGCGACCTCGGTGTCGTTCTCGGTCTGGAAGTCGATGCCTTCGCGGCGGAGGCGCTCGCGCAGCCGGTTGTGGTTCGAGAGCGAGCCGTTGTGCACGAGGCAGAGGTCGAGCCCGGTCGAGAACGGATGCGAGCCCTCAGTGGTCACTCTGCTCTCGGTGGCCATGCGCGTGTGGCCGAGCGCGTGCGTGCCCTGGAAGTCCTCGAGGTGGAACGCGGCCGCAAACTCCGCCGGCAGCCCTGTCTCCTTGTAGATCTCGATGACCTGACCCGCGCTCATCACGCGAAGATCGGGGCGGTTCGCGCGCACCCAGCCCTCGGCCTCGGCCGCGTCGGCTTCGACGACGAGGACGGCGTGGCTCGCGCGGATCGACGGCTCGCCGCACTCGCCGAAGGCGTCGTGGAGGCCGTCCCTGACGGCGCCCCAGCGCTCGCGGCGATCCGCCGAATAGAGCGTGAGCTTGCTGGAGCCGCTTGGCGCCGGATCGCGATAGACCGCTACCCCGGCGGAGTCGGGCCCGCGGCTCGACATCTGCACGAGCATCTCGCCGAGATGCTCGCCGAGGCGTTCCTCGATCTGAGGTGATTTCGCGAAGAGTCCGACGATTCCACACATATGTTCAGAAACTACATATGCCAGACCGTCGGAAAAGAGTTTGGTTAGCCGATCTTGGCTCTAGCCATATGGAGGTTTCCTCCATATGGCTAGAACCTCGTGAGGTACTCGCGGATCTCCCACGGCGTGACCTGCTCGTGGTACCGATTCCACTCGTCGAGCTTGACCCGGATGAAGTAGTCGACGTAGTCCTCGTCGCGCCCCGCCCCGAGGCCCGCACGAAGAACCTCGTCCTGAGCGAGCTCGATCGTCGCCTGCAGGAGGTTCGAAGGAAGCGTCTCGAGCCCCCTCGCGCGCAGCTCGTCGTACGGGATCGCGTACAGGTTCTCCGAGTTCGGCTCGCCTGCATCCAGGCCGCTCTCGATCCCGTCCAAACCCGCGGAAAGCACTGCCGCGGCAGCGAGGTAGGGATTGCACGAGCCGTCGATCGTCCGATCCTCGATCCGGCCCGGCCCGGGGATGCGAAGCATCTGCGTGCGGTTGTTGTAGCCGTACGAGATCCAGACGGGCGACCAGGTCGCCCCGCTCGCCGTCGTCCCCAACTTCAGGCGCTTGTACGAGTTGACCGTCGGCGCCGTGAGCGCGCTCGTGGCCCGTGCGTGCGTCTTCAGGCCGCCGATGAAGTTGTACGCGGTCTCGGAGAGCCCGAGCCCGCGCGGATCCGACTCGTCCAGGAAGAGGTTCGTCTCCCCGTTCCACAGCGACATGTGGAAGTGACAACCATTGCCCGTGAGCTCCGAGAAGGGCTTCGGCATGAAGGTCGCGATCATTCCTGCCTGCTCCGCGAGCGTGTGCACCATGTAGCGGAAGAAGATCGCGCGGTCGCAGCTGACGAGCGCGTCGTCGTA
>JBOHBA010000280.1:0-8558 GCA_050698095.1 Gaiellaceae bacterium | reverse complement strand
CCGGCGAGAACCGAGTAGGCCTAGGACGCAGGGAGGCCGCATACCAGAAGGTATGTGGCCGACTGAGGACGACGGCAGGCGAAGCGTCTGCAGCCGCGCGAAGCAGGTGTGGACTTCCAGGAGAGATCACTAAAGCCGATAGGCGACCAGGGCGGCCGCGAGCACCACCGAGGCTGCGGCCAGGAGCCGGAGACCGCGCTCGTCGGCGTCGAGGAGCCAGCGAGCGTCGAGCGGCGTCCGGCTTCCGTCGCCGAGTACGAGCTCGCCGGTCGCGTCGGCTACCTGCCGGCGGACGAAGCGGACGCGATTCGAGAGCACGCGCTGGGCGAGCGAGAGGAGCGCGCCGAACACTGCCGCGAGGACGGCCGCGATCCCGATCTCGCCGGAGACCGCTGCGTACCCGCAGACCACGGGGAATCCACCCCAAGCGAGCCCGAACCAAAGGTCGGAGTGGAACAGCCCGCCGAGCAGCTCGAGATTGTAGGCGAGAACGAGGAATACGCCGAGCGGGACGAGCAGCGAGAGCCACGGCTCGAACGAGATCGCGCCCGCGACTCCGATCGCGCAGGCCGCGCCGATCGAGCCGGTCGCGAGCGCGACGAGGACCGAGCTCGGGATCGTCGTTCGCAGCGGGCGGCCATTCAGCTCGTCGAGAGCATGCGCGCCGATGCCCACGGCGAGCGCGAACGCGGCGATCGCGGCTCCCAGCCGCCCCCAGGCGACGGTGGGTGCGAGACAGCCGCCGATCACGACGTACGACAGATGCCAGGCGGTGTACGGGAGGTGGAGCAGCGTGACGTAGTCGCGCCAGCCGCCCCGCTCGAGCGCGTACCAGGAGGGTCGCTCGGCCGGCGGGATGCTCACGCCTTGCGACCCCAGACGACGATGCCTCCGCCGAGGCTGAGCCGCCGCACGCGCAGATCGTGGAGGCCCGCTGCACGCCAGAACGAAAGCTGGCGCTCGATCGGGTACTCGGCCCAGAACGCTCGGATCGATCCGCCCAGGAAGTCGCCCACCTCGCGCCAGCCAACCCCGAGAACGGCCCCGGCCGCGGGCAGCACACCTCCGACGTAGGAGTCCCAGAGCGGGCGCGCGAGCCCGCCCGGCACGCCGAACTCCAGGGACGCCACGGTCCCGCCCGGCCGCACGACGCGCGCGAGCTCGGCGAGCGTGGCTGCCGGGTCATCAACGTAGCGCAGGAGGTACGTGAAGGTCAGATGATCGAACACGCCGTCGGCGAAGGGCAGCGACTCGGCCGAGGACTCGACGAGCTCCACCCGGTCGCCGAAGCGTCGCCGGGCGCCGGCAAGCATCTCCGGGCTCTGGTCGAGCCCGGTCACGCTGTATCCCCGCCTTAGGAGCTCGGCCGCAACGAGCCCCGTGCCGGTGGCGACGTCGAGCACGTGTCCGCCCGGCGGGAGCCGCGAGACGAGGAAGCGGCGCCAGAGCGGGTCCTGGCCGAGTGAGAGAACGGCTCCGACCCGGTCATAGGTCGATCCCAGTGGGGCGAAGAGCTCTCGCGCGTTCGTCGCGGGCACGAGCCCTATTCTGGCGACGTGGCGCTCGCAGACGAGCTCGAGCGGGTCGACGCCCTGGCCGCCGCGCACGCAAAGCCGGGGGACGCCGTCTCGGGGATCGTCGCGACTGAGCCTGCTCCTGGCGAGCGCGTTTACATCTGCTCGTTCGACCACTCAGACGGCCCGCGCAGCTGGCTGGCGATTCGAGAGAACGGCGCCGCGGTGACGAGCCGGCCGGAGCTGCGCGCCGCGGTCTCGATAGCAGCGCTCTGCGAGGTTGCCGAGGATGCCGCGGGCGGAGGAAACCTCGATGCGCTCATCGCGACCCTCGGCGAGATTCGCGAGAAGGAGGCGCCGCCCGGGATCGAGGCTGCCGAAGCGGCCGCACGCGCCTTGCGGAGCTTGCTCGGCGATCCGCCCCAGCTGGCGACGCCGGCTCGGCTTGACGAGATCGGCTCGGCTACACGCCGCTTAGAGCAGGAGCTCGATGCGACAGGGGCCTCGCCGTTCGTGGCGGCGATGAAGTCGGCGCAGGGCGCCGTGCAGGATCTCCAGCGCGAGATAGAAGCGGGCTATCTCGTGCAGTTGACGTAGGGGCGAGATCTAGACGCCCCTACAATCCCGAGAATGGAAGGTGGCGGCGGCTTCTTCCCGTTCGGCGGCGGCGACCCCGAGGAGCTCCTCGGGGCGTTGCGCGAGTTCGCCGAGAAGCAGGCCGAGTCGGTGCAGGAGGCGCAGCGCGAGCAGTTCGCCACGCTCACGCTCTCGACCGCGGTGGAGCTGACGGCGGCGGCACTGGGTCAGGTCAACGTCGACGGACCCTCCGACGCGCAGGCACTCGCGCTTCGCGATGCGATGCGCGTGCTGTTCCCGGAAGCGGTCGCGCTTGTCTCCGCGGCCCGTCAGGGCTTCATGCGCTCGTAGCGCCGAGTGACGCCAGCAACGACCAGCCGCCGTCGACGACGAGCGTCTGTCCGCGGATCATCTCGGCGTCGGGAGAACACAGGAACGTGACGCAGGCGGCGATGTCCTCGGGCGTGACGATGCGCCCAACCGGGTTCGATGCGCCCATCTCGAGCATGGCTTCGCGGTTCGGGAAGTGCTCGAGCGCGCCGGTCTCGACAACCCCGGCCGAGACCGCGTTCACGCGGATTCCCCGCGGCGCGAGCTCGACAGCGAGGTAGCGGACGAGCGCCTCGAGCGCAGCTTTCGACGCGCCGACGAGAGCGTAGTTCTCGAGCACCCGCGTCGAGCCGAGGCTCGAGAGCCCGATGATCGACGCGCCGGGCTTCATCGTGGGCGCGGCGGCGCGAGTCAGCGACAGCAGCGCGCGCGCGTTTGCGGAGAGCGTCCAGTCCCAGTGCTTGTCGTCGGTCTCGAGCGCTGGGCGGATCACGCCGGTCGCTGCGCTGTGGACGAGCACGTCGAGCGGTCCGAGACCGGCAACCTCGTCGGCGATCCGCTCCGACGCGACGTTGCCGCGGAGGAAAGTCGGCTCGGTGCCGAGCGTGCGCAGCTCCTCGGCTGTTTGCTCGGCCGCGGTGTCGCCTCGCATGTAGCCGATCGCGACATGGGCTGCTCCGAGGGAAGCGAAGCGAAGGGCGATCGCCTTGCCGATGCCGCGCGATCCTCCAGTCACGAGGACGGAGGCCCCCTCGAAGGTCATTCGGCCTTAGGGAGGGGGTCGTAGGCTGGGGCCGACGACGGGATCGTCTCCCAGCCGATGCGAGTCAGCGGCTCACGCTCACCGTCGTCGGCCTTGGACGACGCATGCCCGAGCCGGTCGAGCAGCTCCATCTTCTCCTCGCCGAAGCGGCGCACGGGGTGCTCTTCCGGGAGATCTTCGACGAGCTCGCGCACCCGCGCCCGAAGCTGGTACGCGAAGTGCGGCGTCGCCGGGCCCACGAGCGCGTCGATGTCGTCGAAGGTGGGCTCGGCCATGCCGGACAGCCTAACTGGGGAGCGATTCGCACGGAATCGTGACCTTTACAGTGCCAGGCACTGTAAAGAACTCCAAACAAGTTTCGGTCGGAAAGCCGTACCGTGACAGCGGTTTGGGTGAAATCGCCACCTGTTCGATACCAGCCACCGGGGAACGATTGGCGCGGAATCGTCACCTTTACAGTGCCAGGCACTGTAAAGGGTTCGACGCGGAGCTCGGCTCTGTAGCGTCCGAGAATGCGCACGCCGTCGACCGTCGAGCTGATGCTGCTGACGACGGTCCTGCTCTGGGCGCTGAACCTGAGCGTGACCAAGTACATCCTCACGCACGGTCTGGGGCCCCTCCCGTACGCCTCGCTCCGCTACGGCCTCGCCGCGCTCGTCTTCATCGGACTCACCCTCGCCGCGGAGCGAACGCTGCGCATCGAACGCCGGCACCTCTCGCTCGTCGCGCTCGCGACGGTGGCGCTGTGGCTGAATCAGCTCTCGTTCGTCGTCTCGCTCGACCTCACCACCGCCTCGACCATCGGGCTGCTTCTCGGCACGATTCCGATCTTCACCGCGCTCTTCGGGCTCGTTCTCGGGACGGAGTATCCGTCTCGGCGATTCTGGACAGCCGCAGCGATCTCCGCGCTGGGCGTCGGCCTCGTCGCGCTCGGCGCCGGCGGCGAGGTCTCCGCGTCCCGCGTCGGGATCGCGCTCGGCCTTGCAACGGGAGCGACATGGGCTGCCTACTCGGTCACGATCGTCCCGCTCATGCGGACGTACTCACCGTCGCGCATCAGCGCCGTCGTGATCCCCCTGGCGTGGGTGTTGATCGCGCTCGTCGGGCTTCCGCACACCGAGGACCAGGACTGGTCGCTCGGCTGGGAGGTCTGGATACTTCTCGTCTTCGCGACTCTCGGCCCGCTCGTTCTGACGAACATCCTCTGGTTCCGCTCGATCCACAGGATCGGGCCGGCGAAAGCGACGCTCGCTGCGAACCTTCAGCCCTTCGTCGCCGCGGTCCTCGCCGTGATCCTGCTGTCGGAGCCGCTCGGCTGGCTCCAGATCGTGGGCGGCGTCCTGATCGGCGTCGGCATTCTCTTCGTCCGTCGGCGGACGCCTACTCCACAGGCGACCTAGAATCGGCCCATGAACGCTCACGACTTCATGCCGATCGACGGCTGGGACCACATCGAGATCTGGGTGGGGAACGCGAAGCAGGCCGCGTACTTCTACGAGAGCGCGTACGGCTTCACGCGCACCGCCTACGCGGGGCCCGAGACCGGAGTCCGCGATCGCGCGTCGTACGTGCTCGAGCAGGGGGACATTCGCTTCGTCCTCACGAGCGGGCTTCGCGCGGACAGCGAGATCTGCAAATGGGCGGCGACCAAGGGCGACAGCGTGCGTGACGTCGCGCTCGCCGTCCCCGACGCGACGAGTGCCTACCGCCAGGCCGTGCAGCGCGGCGCGCGAGGGCGCGTCGAGCCGCATTGGGTCGAGGACGACTCGGGGCGGGTCGAGCTGGCGGCGATCGCGACCTACGGCGACAACGTCCACACGTTCGTCAACCGCGCGGGATACGCGGGCCGGTACCTCCCCGGTTACCGGTCCGTCTCGCCGAACGGCCCGCCGTCGCCCGGAGTCGGTCTCATCTCGATCGACCACGTCGTCGGCAACGTCGAGCTCGGGCGGATGGACGAGTGGGTCGGCTTCTACGAGCGCGTGCTCGGATTCAGCCAGCTCACGCACTTCTCGGACGAGGACATCCACACCGAGTACTCGGCGCTCATGTCGAAGGTCATGACGGACGGGGAGGGAAAGATCAAGTTCCCGATCAACGAGCCGGCCGAGGGCAAGCGCAAGAGCCAGATCGAGGAGTACCTCGAGTTCCACGGCGGCCCGGGCGTGCAACACGTCGCGATGCAATCGAGCGACATCGTGAAAACGGTCGCAGCGCTCCGCGAGCACGGTGTTCTCTTCATGACGACGCCGGACGCGTACTACGACATCGTCGAGGAACGCGTCGGGGAGATCGAGGAGGACTGGGCCGATCTCCGCGCCATGGGCATTCTCGCCGACCGCGACGAGGAGGGCTACCTGCTGCAGCTCTTCACGAAGATCGTCCAGGACCGCCCGACGCTGTTCTTCGAGGTGATCGAGCGCCACGGCTCACGTGGCTTCGGGATCGGAAACTTCAAGGCGCTGTTCGAGGCCATCGAGCGCGAGCAAGCGCTACGCGGAAACTTGTAGAACGACCCGTGGCGCTCGCCAAGACGCAGTACGGTCGCAGCGGCGAGGTGGACATCGCCTACCAGGTCCTGGGCGACGGCCCTCATGACATCGTCGCCGTGCTCGACTGGGCGAGCCATCTGGAGGCGCTCGTCGAGCAGCCCTTCATCGCGGACTGGTTCACGTCGCTCGCACGCTTCGCTCGCGTGCTCTGGCTCGGGACTCGCGGCGTCGGCATGTCGGGCCCACTGAGCGAAGGGACTCCGATCGAGAGCTGGATGCACGATCTCGTGTCGGTCATGGATGCGGCCGGCTTCGAGCGTGCGAGCCTCGTTGCTCACGGGCTCGGGACGCAGGTGGCTCTCATGACCGCCGCGACGCATCCGGACCGGGTCGAGTCGCTCGTCGTCGTCAACGGGTACGCGAGATTCGCACGCGCCGACGACTATCCCGCAGGGTTGCCGGATCATTTGCACGAGCCGTATCTCGACGCGCTCGAACGGCAGTGGGGCACGGGTGTGCACGCTCATGGACTCGGCCCGTCGGTCGTTCACCGACCCGGCGTCGTGGAGTGGTGGGCGCGGGTCGAGCGCTTCGGCGCGACACCCCGCGTCGCCCGGGCACAGCTCGAGACGATTCTCGCGCTCGACGCGCGCGGCGTCCTCCCGCTCGTCGAGGTTCCGACGCTCGTCGTCCATATCCGCGAAAACACGTTCGTCCGCGTCGGCCATGGGCGCTACCTGGCCGAGCACATCCGCGGTGCGCGTTACATCGAGCGAGACAGCGCGGACCACTGGCCCGTGCCGGACTCCGATCTCGTCAGCACGGTCGAAGAGTTCATCACCGGATCGTCGAGCGGAGCGGGCGATTGGGATCGCGTGCTTGCGACGGTTCTCTTCGTCGACGTCGTCGGCTCGACCGCATTCGCAGCCGAGCTCGGCGATCGGACCTGGACGGTCGCGCTCGAGCGATTCGAGCACGTCGCACGCACGGCGCTCGCGGCATTCGGAGGGATGCTCGAGGACACAGCCGGTGACGGCATCCTCGCCACCTTCGACGGTCCGACGCACGCAATTCGCTGCGCCAGGCGAATCCGAGACGAAGCGCGCCTCAGCGGCCTCGAGGTCCGGTGCGGGCTCCATGCCGGCGAGGTCACGCGGCGCTCCGGAGGCGTCGCCGGAATCGCCGTACACATTGGCGCGCGAGTCTCCGCTCTGGCGGAGCCGGGTGAGGTGCTCGTGACGCGCACGGTGCGCGACGTCGTCGTCGGGTCGGGGATCGCCTTCGAGGAGCGCGGCGAGCACGAGCTGAAGGGCGTCCCGGATCGCTGGATGCTCTACGCGGTCGCAGGCTGAGCCGTAGCCTTCCGCCCATGTCGCCGCAACGGCGCACCGCGCTCGCCTCGGTCGGGGCTGCCTGCCTCCTGATTGCGATCAAGCTCGCCGCGGGCCTCGCCAGCTCGAGCCTCGGCCTCCTCGCCGAAGCCGCACACTCGGGAACCGACCTCGCAGCCGCGCTGCTCACGTTCTTCGCCGTCTCGGTCGCGGTGCGCCCGGCCGACCGGGGCCACCCCTACGGGCACGGCAAGGCGCAAAACCTCGCTGCGCTCGCCGAGGCCGGCTTCCTCATCCTCGCCAGCATTGGCATCGGCGCTGCCGCAATCCTGAGACTGGCGGGCGTCATCGAGTTCGAGGTCGAGGCCACGTGGTGGACGTTCGCCGCGGTCGCGCTCGTGCTCTCGATCGACGCGTCGCGTACTTTGGTCTCCCTACGGGGAGCCCGCCTCTACGGGAGCGACGCTCTACTCGCCAACGCGCTCCACTTCGGGAGCGACTTCGCCGGCACGCTCGCGGTTCTCTCGGGTCTGACCGCTGCGGCGCTCGGTTTCCCGGCCGGCGACTCGATCGCCGCGCTCTTCGTCTCGGCGCTCGTCGTCGCGGCGGCGGCGCGGCTCGCGCGGCGAAACGTCGACGTGCTCATGGACAGGTCGCCGGACGAGGCGACCCGCATCGCGCGGCGTGCGATCTCGCGCATGGATCCTCCAGTGGAGCTGCGTCGTCTCCGGCTTCGCCGCGCCGGAGGAGAGCACTTCGCCGACGTCGTCATCGGGGTCGCAGCGGGCGCCGTGGTCGGGCAGGGCCACAGCGCCGCCGACCGGGTCGAGGATGCCCTTCACGACGCGCTCCCCGGAATCGACGTGGTCGTCCACGTCGAGCCCGGCGCTGCCGGCCCGGGCGTGCGCGAGCGCGTTCTCGCGGCGGCGCTCACTGTTTTTCAGGTTCGGGAGGTCCACAATCTCTCGATCCTCGAGGTGGACGATCGTCTCGAGGTCTCCCTCCATCTGAAGCTTCCGGGCGATCTTCGCCTCGACCGCGCGCACGCGGTCGCCGAAAGCGTCGAGAAGGCGATTCTGTCCGAGGTGCCGGCGGTGGCGTCCGTGCAGACCCACCTCGAGCCGCTGAAAGAAGCTGTCGCGGGCGAAGAGATCGCGGTCGACGCCCTCGCTGTCGAGAACGCGGTGCTCGAAGAGACGGGTGCGAAGCCTCGCGAGCTCCGGTTCGTCCGCACGGACGAGGGCATCGTCGCCTTTCTCACGCTCGCGCTCGGAAGCGAGGGGTCGCTCACCGATGCCCACGGCCTTGCAAGCGCGGTCGAGGAGCGGATTCGCCGCGCCGTTCCCGCGATCGCCGACGTCGTGGTGCATACGGAGCCGTGAACGCTCGCCTTCGGCTCGCGTTCGCGGGGGAAACCATGTTTCCCACGCGTCCCCCCTTCTTTTCGAGAACGTGGGGAACCTCCCGATTCTTGCGTGGGGGAACCGATGGTTCCCCCACGTGCCCCCTCTCTATGAAGAAGGGCTCGGCTGTCAAGGGCGGTGTGCTGGAT
>JBOHBA010000279.1:0-7289 GCA_050698095.1 Gaiellaceae bacterium | reverse complement strand
CTCGTGTCGCGCCTGGTCGCAAACACAGGCGATTTGTCCTCCTGGAGGTCGCGGTCGTACGCGAGCGGGAGCCCCTTGACCGTCGCGAGCAGCCCGGTGAGACGCCCGATCGCGGTCCCGGCCTTGCCGCGGGCGAGCTCGGCCACGTCCGGATTGAGCTTCTGCGGCATCATCGACGACCCGGTCGCGGCCGACTCGGGAAGGCGGACGAAGCCGAACTCCCAGGTCGCCCAGAGGACGATCTCCTCGCCGATCCGGGAGAGGTGCGTGAAGAGGACGGCCGCCGCGTAGAGGTAGTCGAGCGCGAAGTCGCGGTCGGCGACGGCGTCGATCGAGTTACGCATCTGTCGTGGAGGGGGAGGGAGCTTCAGCGTCGAGCCGGCGAGCGCACCCGCGCCAAGCGGGCTCTCGGCAGCCGCCTCCGCGGATGCGGCAAACCGCGTCCGGTCACGATCGAGCATCTCCACCCAGGCGAGCAGGTGATGACCGAGCGTGACCGGCTGCGCGCGCTGCATGTGCGTATAGCCCGGCATCACAGTGTCGGCCTCGGACTCGGCGAACGAGAGGACGACGAGGGCCAGCGCGTCGATCGCCTCGCGCGCCTCGGCGCACGCGTCGAGGACGTACAGGCGGAAGGCGGCAGCGACCTGGTCGTTCCGCGACCGGCCCGCGTGGATCTTGCGACCGACGTCCCCGAGCTGACGCTCGATCGCGGTGTGGACGTCCTCGTCCGACTCGAGATACCCGTCCGGGTCCTGGGCGATCTCGGCCAGTCGCGCCTCGACTTCCTCGAACTCCTCGAGCGTGAGAATCCCCGCTTCCAGAAGGCGGCGTGCATGCTCGCACGACGCCTCGCAGTCGTACGGGAGGAGCTCGGCGTCACTTACGCGGAGGAACTCCCAGACTTCGGCGTCGAGGCCGCCCTCGACCCGCCCTGACCAGGTCGTCACGCGAAGGATTATGCCCGGCTCAAAGTGCGCGCTCTGGCCGCGTGCAGCTCGGTCTCGAGCGACGAGATCCGGATGAAGCCCTCGGCAGCATCGTGCGGGAACGTCTCTCCCGTCCCGTACGACGCGAGATCGGCCGCGTAGATCATGTGCGGGGAGCGCCGGCCCGTGACGACGGCGGCGTTCGGGCGCAGCTCGAGCCGAACCTCACCGGTGACGAGCTGCTGCGTCGAGTCGATGAAGGCGTCGATCGCCTCCCGCGCCGGGCTGTGCCAGCGACCCTCGTACACGATCTCCGTCCAGCGCTGCTCGAGCGGGCGCTTGAGCCGCCCCTCGTCCTTCGTGAGGACGACGTCCTCGAGCGCCGAGTGGGCGGCGATGAGCATGATCGCGCCGGGCGCCTCGTACACCTCGCGGCTCTTGATCCCGACCGCGCGGTTCTCGATCATGTCGATCCGCCCGATGCCGTACGCACCGGCCAGGTGGTTCGCACGCGCGATCAACTCCGCCAGCGAAAGCTCGTCGCCGTCGATCGAGACGGGAATCCCGCGCTCGAAGCTCACGACCACCTCGATCGGCAGAGGGGCTGTCGATGGATCGGCGGTCAGCGCGTAGGGCTCGTCGGGCGGCGCGTTCCACGGATCCTCGAGAACACCCGCCTCGATCGCGCGCCCGAACAGGTTCTCGTCGATCGAGTATGGCGACGATGCCGTCTGAACGACCGGAATCCCCTTGGCGAGCGCGTACTCGATCTCCTCGTCCCGCGTCCAGATCCTGTCGCGCAGCGGCGCGATCACCTTCACGCCCGGGTAGTGCGCCTTGAACGCCAGCTCGAAGCGAAGCTGGTCGTTCCCCTTGCCGGTGCAGCCGTGAACGACTGCCTCCGCGCCGAGCTCGAGCGCGATCTCCGCGACCGCGCCGGCAATGACCGGCCGCGAGAGCGCCGAGACGAGCGGGTATTTCCCCTCGTACAGCGCATTCGTGAGAATCGCCCGCGCGCACTGCTCGTCCGCGAACGCGTCCTTACGATCGACGAGCATGACATCGTCGGCGCCCGCGGCCTCGGCACGTGCGATCGACGCCTCCAGATCGAACTCCTGACCCACGTCGACGAGGACGGCGACGACCTCGTCGTAGCCGTACCAGTCCTCCTTGAGCCACGCGAGGATGCACGACGTGTCGAGCCCTCCCGAGTAGGCGACTACGGCGGTCCTGCTCACGCGGCACCTTGCAGCAGGTGGCCGGAGAGCTCGTCTCGAAGAGCTCTTGCCGAGGTCCCGTCTCGAGCGGCGACGAAGATGGTGTTGTCGCCCGCGACCGTGCCCGCGACTCCCGGGTGGGCGGCCTCATCGATCGCCTGGGCGAGCGCGTTCGCATAGCCGGACGGAGTCGTCAGGACGACAAGCGTGCCCGCAGCCTCGGCGCCGATCACGTATCTCCGCATCGCGGCCCAGAGCGCGTGCATACGATCGCCGTCCGTCGTCCCCGGCGACGCATAGACGAGGCGTCCGCTCGGCGCCCGCACCTTCACGAGCCCGAGGTCGGCGATGTCCCGCGAGACGGTGGTCTGCACGACCTCGAACCCCGTCTCCTTGAGGGCGGAGGCGACTTCGGCCTGGGTCGAGAGCGCACGCTCACGTACCAGATCGAGGATCACGCTCTGTCGTTCGCGACGATTCATAGTATGCAGTAGTTTAGCACAATATGCAGTTATGTTGCTGCCTGACAGGAATGTGAATCTCCTCGAAGGCGGCTTCCAGGGTGGCGAGCGCGCCGGCGAGGTCGGAGTCGTCGATCGTCAGCGGCGGCGCCAGGCGCACGACGTCGTCGCCCGCGGTCAGGACGAGCAATCCGCCTTCGCGGCAGGCGTCGACGATCGCGCTCGCGGTCCCGTCGACCACGGCGCCGAGCAGCAGGCCGCGGCCCCGAACTTCCCTCAC
This sequence comes from Gaiellaceae bacterium, assembly GCA_050698095.1. Taxonomy (GTDB): domain Bacteria; phylum Actinomycetota; class Thermoleophilia; order Gaiellales; family Gaiellaceae; genus GMQP-bins7. The sequence continues at coordinate 4,402 of JBOHBA010000279.1, read as the reverse complement.
ACCGGGCAGAGTCGCGAGGCCGTCCGCGAACGCGGCTCCGCGCCGGCGCACGCCTTGCAGCAACTCGTCGTCGATCGCATCGACGACAGCGACTGCCGCTGCGCACGAGACGGGGTTCCCGCCGAAAGTCGAGCCGTGATCCCCGGGCGCGAAGGCGCCCGCGACATCGTCGGCGACGACCAGAGCACCGATCGGAAGGCCGTTGGCCAGACCCTTCGCGAGCGTGACGAGGTCAGGCCGGACGCCCAGCTCCTCGAACGCGAAGAACGACCCCGTACGGCCGACTCCGGTCTGAATCTCGTCGAAGCCGAGTAGCGGCTCGAGCGCGGCGGCGGCTGCGGCGAACTCCACGTCGAGCGGGACCACGCCGCCCTCCCCGAGAACGGGCTCGAGCAGGATCAACCCGACGTCGTCGCCAACCGCCGCCTCGAGCGCCGCGATGTCGTTCGGCGGTACGAAGGATGCGCCGGGAACGAGTGGCTCAAACGCCGCCCGCTTTGCCGGCTGCCCGGTCACCGAGAGCGCTCCCAGAGTGCGGCCGTGGAAGCTCCCTTCGAGTGCGACCACACCCGGCTTTCCGGTCGCCTTGCGCGCGTATTTGATCGCTGCCTCGATCGACTCGGCTCCCGAGTTGCAGAAGAAGGCCTGCGCGCCGCCGAAGCGCTGAGAGAGCATGCGCGCGAGCTCCTCGGCCGGCCCAGTGCGATACAGGTTCGAGGCGTGCCAGAGCCGCGCGAGCTGCTCCTGGGCGGCTGCGAGAGGAGCCGGGTGGCAGTGACCGAGCGACACCACAGCGATTCCGCCGCCGAAATCGAGGTACTCGCGACCGTCCGCGTCCCAGACTCGAGCCCCCTCGCCGCGGACGATCGTCAGATCCGCCCGGGCGTACGTCGGCAGCAGTCGGTCGAGGCCTTGTAACAGGCTGTTACCTGGCATGGTCACGCGGCCTGCTCATACCTCACGCCGCCACCGTCGTCTCGCCGATCTCGGCGACGATGCCGAGCCGGGCTGCGCGCACCGCAGCGAGGAGCTTGGGAACGATCCCTCCCTCGAAGGCGCCCGCGCCCAGCAGCTCGTCCGCGCGGTCGGCGTGCAGGCGCTCGACCACCGACCCCGCGACGTAGACCCCGGGGACGTCCGAGACGAACACGATTCGGTCGGCCTCGAGCCCGGCGGCCAGCGCGGCGGCCGCCTCGTCGGCGTTGACGTTCAAGGGGCCGGCGGCGATCGGGGTCACGACGGGGATGCGGCCTGCCGCGAACGCGTCCTCCACGGCGGGAGGGCGGGACTGGAGCGGCTCTCCCACCAGACCGAGCTCGGGAAGGTGGCGTGCGCGAAGGCCGATCTCGTCGCCGATCAGATGGACCGCCGTCGGGCCGAGTGCGGCGGACAGCTCGGCCCCGACCGCCACCAGCGACGATCGCACGACGGCGAGTGTCGCTGGATCCGTTAAACGACGACCTCCCTCAAACCGCACGGGAATGCCTCGCGCGCGCAGCTCGGCAGTGATCTGCGGGCCCGCGCCGTGAACGACGACGACCTCGCTCCCCGCGTGGTGGAGCTCGACGGCGTGCCTTACACCGGCGGCGGCGACACGCCCGCCAAGCTTGAGGACGACGCGGCTCACGTCGTGTATTCGGCGTTCAACCGAACGTAGTCGTGGGTGAGATCCGACGCGAGGTACGCGGCCTCGCCCGCTCCCAACCCGAGGTCGAGCCCGATCGAGACCCCGGCGCCGTCGAGGCTCGGGAGCGTTCCAGTCGGCGCGCCCCGCTCGAAGACCACGGTGTCGTCGAACGTCACCGACAGCCGGTCGACGTCGATTCGTGCGAAGCCTCCGTTCCACGGCGCCGAGCCGGCCGCGGCGAGAACGCGCCCCCAGTTGGGGTCGTGCCCGAACGCAGCCGTCTTGACGAGAGGAGACGTCGCGATCCGGCACGCGACGGCAACCGCCTCGTCCTCCGTCGCGGCTCCCGACACCTGAATCTCGAGAATCACGGTCGCTCCTTCTCCGTCCTCGACTATCTCGCGTGCGAGCGAAGCGCAGACGTCCTGAAGCGCCCCGCGGAGCTCGTCGTCTCGGGCGGCGCTCCGAGTGACGCCGCTCGCGCCGTTGGCGAGAAGCACGACAGCGTCGTTCGTCGAGCACTCGCCGTCGACTGAGATGCGGTTGAAGCTCGCGTTCACCGCAGGGCGAAGAAAGTCGATCGCCTCTCCCGGCCGAAGTGGGTAGTCCGTCGTGACGACGGCGAGCATCGTGGCGAGTCGCGGGTGGATCATCCCCGCGCCTTTGGCCATCCCTCCGACGACGAAGCCGTCGCCGTACGCGACCGCCTGCTTCGGCCCGCGGTCGGTCGTGAGAATCGCCGTGGCAGCGGCGTCCCCGCCGTCGGGACCGAGTGACGCGGCCGCCTCGCGCAGTCCGCCGAGGAGCTTCTCGAGCGGCAACGGCACCCCGATCACACCAGTCGAAAGCACGACCACCTGCTCGGCGTCTAGGCCCAACAGACCCGCGGTCTCGTGCGCGGTGCGCTCCGCATCGGCGATCCCTGCCGTTCCCGTCGCCGCGTTTGCGACGCCGGAGTTCACGACGACGGCCTGCGGCTCGGCGACTTCGAGATGGCGCTGCGAGACGAGGACGGGCGCCGCGAGGATGCGGTTCGTCGTCCAGACGGCCGCACCGACCGCCGGCGAGACCGAGCGCACGAGCGCGAGGTCGGGCGCTGCGCGCCGAATCCCGGCTTCGACGCCGCTCGCTTCGAACCCCTGTGCCGCAGTGACGGACATGACTAGACGAGCACCCCGGACAGCCGGAGCCCTGTCGTCTCGTCCAGGCCAAACAGAAGATTGACGTTCTGAACCGCCTGGCCCGCGGCGCCCTTGCCGAGGTTGTCGAGCGCGCAGATCACGATGACGCCGCCCGTGAGCCGATCCTCGAACACGCCGATCTCTGCGCCGTCGGTCTGCTGCACCCGCGCCAGGTCGGGGACGACCCCTTCGGGGAGCACGGTCACGACGTGGCTCGTCGCGTAGTGGTCTTCGAGCAGTGCGCGCAGATCGGCACCGAGCGACCTCACGAAGCAGGTCGCAAGCAGCCCGCGCCGCACGGGGAGAAGGTGGGGCACGAAGGTGACGGGGAAGCCGAGCAGCGACGCCATTTCCGGTGCGTGCTGGTGCTCGCCGACGCGGTACGGCGTCACGTTCTCGAGCACGGCCCCGGCGTGAGAGGAGCTGGCGAGCGAGCGTCCCGCACCCGTCATGCCGGACTGCGCGTCCACGACGACCCCGTCGTGCGCGATCTCGTCGGCGATCGGCGCGAGCGCCAGGAGCGCGGCCGTCGCGTAGCAGCCCGGGTTGGCGATCAGCCGCCCCGTGGGAGGACTCACCTCGGGAAGTCCATACGACCAGCTTTCGAGCGACTCGGGCGCAGGGTGCTCGAATCCGTACCAGGCCGGGTAGAGGTCGGAGTCGGAAAGACGGTGCGCTCCCGAGAGATCGACGACGACCCCGCGCGGCGGCGGCACGAGCCGCGCGGCCTCCTCGTGTGAGAGGCACACAAAGGTGACGTCTGCGCCGCAGGAGAAAGCCGCCTCGTTCGTGATGAACTGCGGAATCCGGCTCCAGCCGTTGCGTCCGAGCCGCGGGTCGAGCGCATGGGCCGCCTCACCTGCGAGCGAGTCCGATCCGAGGGCGTACAGCTCGAGCGCCGGATGCGCGAGCACCCGGTCGAGCGTCTCCTGCCCCGCGTACCCGGATGCGCCGACGACAGCGACTGTAGCCATGGAGCGTATTATGCATGAAGAACGCGTATCATGCGTAGGCTGACCGTTGCCCGCGCTCACAGGCGGGGCCGAATCGAGTGCTACGCTGCTCGCGCGGTGGAGCGCGTCCTCGTCCTCAACGCGAGCTACGAGCCCCTAAATGTGTGCTCGCTCCGCCGCGCGCACGTCCTCGTCTGGAAGGGCAAGGCGGAGATCCTCGAGAGCAACGACCGCCCGCTCCGCTCTGCGTGTACGCAGTTCCGGCGGCCGCACGTGATCCGCCTCCGGACGTACGTGCGCGTTCCCCGCGGCGTCACCCGGCGCATCTCTCGTCGCGTGCTCTTCGCGCGGGACGGATGGCAGTGCGCATACTGCGGGACGGCGGGCAACAGGCTCACGCTCGACCACGTGGTTCCGAGATCGAGAGGCGGCACCTCGGTCTGGGAGAACGTGGTCACGTCGTGCGCGCCGTGCAACCACCGCAAGGGCGACCGCCTCCTCGAGGAGACGAGCATGACGCTCCGCCACACACCGCGGCCACCGACGCCGGTGCTCTTCATCCGCCTGGCGGCAGACCACGTTCCCGACGTCTGGCGCCGCTACCTTCCGGGTCTCGAAGCAGCCGCGGCCGCGGCGTAGCG
>JBOHBA010000278.1:0-3698 GCA_050698095.1 Gaiellaceae bacterium | reverse complement strand
CCTTGAAGGAGACCGTGAAACGCTTCCCGGCCACCGGCTGTAGTGGAACCGTGACCGGCTTGGCGATCACCGGCTTCCCGCGAGTCGGCACAGTGCCGCTCGCCGAGGCAGCGGTGAGCGCGGGACCGACGAGGAGGGCTAGGGCGACGACGCTGAACAGCTGTCGTCTGGGGCTCATGGTGTCCCCTCCTTCCAACCGAGGAGACGCCGGAATGGCGTCCGACGACAGTCGGCGCGTCTCCCCGTTGGGTTCATGGTCACCCAGACGGTCATCTCCGCCATCGGCGCTTTCACGGAAGCGGGCTGCCCGGAACTACTGTGGCGATTTGCTCGGCTGAATGCAGCGGCCGGCTGGCTCAGCGCTCGGTGCGGGAACGAACGGATGCGCGACCGGCGCAGGCCGCGGATCATCCAAGCGCGATGGACACGTACCTGCTGATGATCACCTTCCGGGTGTGGTTCTTCGAGATCGCGGTCTCGGGGTTCAACTACTTCGTTCTCATGAACCGGGTCTATGAGCCGCGCGTAGGGGAGTTAGGCGCCCATCGCATCGGCATGACCACGCGAATCGTCTACATCTTCTTCCCGTTCGCGTACGCGCTCGTGCACTTCGCAGACATCGAGACCGTGCCCGACATGCTCCTCGCCGGGATGTACTGGCTGCTCATGGTGCTCGCGTTCGAGTGGGTCGGAAGCCTCCTCCTCCGCCGACCCGTCCACGAGATCCTGGAAGGTTGGCACGTGGAGAGGGGCTACATGTGGCCGTACGTGCTCGCGGCCTACTTCTTCTCACCCCTGATCGTCGGACTCGCCGTACGAGCTGCAACGTAGCTAGGTCGGCGCAGAGATACGAGCGCGTAGCCTGTCTAGAGATCCTGAAGCCGAGACTAGGCCGCGGGAACGAGTCGCACGCGCTCGCCCGGCGCGAGGCACGGTACGTCGCGCATGTCGTGCGGGTGGCGAACAACGATCTTCTCCCCGTTCGACAGCTGCAGCTCGTTGCGGCAGTGCGAGATCATCTCTGGGTCGGGCGCACAGTCGGTGTCGGTCATGACCTCCGCCATCATGGGCGCCTCGGGGAGGCGGCCTTCGATGAGCATCGCGGAGAGCCTCCGGGCGTGCGCGGACGGCAGCGGCATGTCAGAGGACACGGAAACCGTACGCACAGACGTCGGCACGTCCACCGGATGCTCTCTTACGTAGACGTCCGCACCCCTCTCGGATTGATCGTGACCCATTCCGATGATGCCTATCCCTAGCGCCGCACCTGCGACGACTGTGGTGATAAGCACTATGAGGAGAAGAATCCTCGAACGCACAGCTCTCCTGCGACGTGTCTGCTCATGATCGCGACGACATCGTCAAGCCGCGTGCGTAGAAGTCCACACGGCTTCTGCCAGCGAATGCTGGGCTTAACCCTTCAGGACTTTGAGCCGTTCCTGGTAGTCCTCCACCGAGATCGCGCCTTCGGCAAATCGGCGATCGAGGATCTCGGTCGGCGCCTCTCTTCCCGGTTCTCGCCAGCCGCCGCCTCCACCGCGGGCGAGCCAGACAATCCCGAGGATGACTGCCGCCCAGAAGAGCAGCATCAAGAACATCATCACGATCATCCATCCAGTGCCGACGTCGTCGTGCATGCCCCAGTCAGCGAGAGGAAGAGCCATGAGAAGGTTCACGTGTGCCCCTTTCGTCCGAGGAGCGGCGGCGCGCCTTTCTACGCGAGCTTCCGAGGCTGTCACATCGCCGGTCCTTCGACGTCGGTGTTTAGTACCGAGGTAGCACCTCGCCGGGTCCCGGCGAAGACACCTCACCCCGACGCCGCCCGGGCCAAGGCGAGGATAGGCACGTCTACCCCCGGCCTGCCTGATCCGAACGCGCGATCTCGTCAGACGTCGTTGTTCGTCAGCACGCAGCTCTTGCTCTCGCCGAGCGCGATCGTTCCCGAGCAACCCGCCGAGGCGCTCTGAAGCGCATAGCCAGGCACCGCCACCTCGGTAACGCTGTACGCGCCGACCGAGGACAGCGTGCGCATGGTCCCGCTCGCCGAGCCCGCGAACGAATTGCCGCCAATCGCGGCTACGCCGTTGATGGTGACCGTGAAGTCGGCCGGCGTCTTGGTCCCACCGTGGTCGTTGATCACCTGTTTGACGACGGTGAGCGTCGCCGGGAGGTCGTCGTTCGTGAGCAGGCAGACCCGCTCCTGCCCCGGTGCGATCGTGCCTGCGCAGCCGACGGATGCGCTCGTGAGCGCGTACCCGGATACGCTCGACTCCGTCACGCTGTACGCACCGAAGGTCGTGATCGCCTTCGTCACGCCCGCCTCTGAGCCGGCCAGAGTGTTGCCACCGGTCGCGGTGACGCCGTTGATGGTGATCGTGAAGTCGCCGGCAGTCCTCGTGCCGCCGTTGTTGTTGACGACGTGTTTGATGAGCGTCAGCCGAGCCGTTCCTGGCGTAGGTGCAGGCGCACCACACGGGCCCGTCGTGTCGCCGTGCCTGAGGTGTGCCTTCACAGCGGGGAACCCGACCCGGATCGTGACACCCTTGTGGCAAAGGGTCACCTTGGCTCGACCCTTGCCTTGGCCGTTCCCGCCGCCAGGCGGTGGCTTCGCGCCGGCGTTCACGTCGAGAGCGAGGACGATCAGGAGCGCCGCCAGACACACACCAGTGAAAAGCTTTACCGCGCGAATCGATCGAAGCATGCGGTTCACCCCCTTGTGCGACGCGCTTCCCCTTCGATCATGCGCTTTCGTCCCAAGCTTATCGGTACGTCCCTCATCTGTCCTTGCCCGAGATCAGCGTCAAGCACGAAGCGCTGTTATCGTCGCCCGATCGGGAGGGCGTGCCAAGGTGCTTGGCTTCGACGGTGCTCGGCGGTGTGGTTGCCGGGGCTGGTCGTCGCGGCAGCCAGCCTCGCGGCCAGTGGGTCTTTAGCCTCGGCCGTGCCGCTCGCGGACGCGGCAGCGACCGAGACGGTCGTCAGCACGTTCACCGCCGAGGCGGACGCTCGCGTTCACGAGGCATCCCCGACCACGAACTACGGCTCGAGAATCGTCCTGCGGGTCGATGGAGCAACCGACCCTGACATCGAGAGCTACCTTCGCTTCACGATCTCGGGCCTCGCCGGCTCGGTGCAGCGCGCGACACTCCGCGCCCACGCCACAACGGACACGGCTGACGGTCCCACGGTCGCCGGGACGAGCAACGACTGGACCGAGCTGGCCGTCACCTGGAGCACGCACCCGGCGCCGACAACGGCGGCGGTCGACGACGAGGGCGCGGTAGCGACGGGCAGCTGGGCCGAGCTCGACGTGACGTCGCTCGTACCTGCCGAGGGCACGTTCAGCTTCGTGCTCGCTGCGACAAGCACGGACGGCATCGACTTCGACTCGCGCGAGAGCACCGCGGGCCTACGGCCAGAGCTCGTGGTCGAGGCGCTCACCACCGGCGCGCCTGTCGTGACGTCACCGCCGATGATCTCGGGTATCCCGCAGGAAGGCCAGACATTCACCGCGTCTCCCGGGACCTGGAACGGCAGCGGGCCGATGACGTTCGAAAACCAGTGGCAGCGGTGCGACTCGTCAGGTGGCGGCTGCGCCGATCTTGCGAACGAGACGGGGCAAACCTATGCACTCGCTGAGACCGACGTCGGTGCGACGCTGCGCGTGGTCGTCACCGCGACGAACGCCGACGGCTCGG
>JBOHBA010000277.1:0-4649 GCA_050698095.1 Gaiellaceae bacterium | reverse complement strand
GAGACGAAGGCGAGGCTGGTCTCGCGGGCGTTCAGGTGCGCAGGATGTGCGACCTGGTCGGCGAGCATCGAACAGCCCACACATGCTCGCTCCGGGTACGCGCCACCCGCCGCATAGGTGGTGACGTCGGGCGCGTAGAACGCGCGATAGACGATCAGCTGGCGGCGGCCCTCGAACAGATCCGCGAGGCTCGCCGAGCCCTTCGGGCCCTCGAACCGGTACGGCTTCTCGACCGCCGTCCACGGCATCCGCCGCCGCTCGGCGGCGAGCGCGTCGCGGGCGCGCGTGAGCTCCTTCTCCTTCACCAAGAGGTTCTCGCGGGCGGCTTCCCACTCCTGCGGCGAGACGATCGGCGGCATATTCATGAGGCGCTCCCTTCCGAGGCTTCTCGAGGATCAACACGTGACATGGACCGGGCACGCGGGCGAAAGTCATCGCAGGCCGGCGTCTACCCGAAGAACGCGCCCGCGACCTCGTACCACTCCGCCGGCACGCGCTTCAGCTCACGGGTCGCCTCCTCGAGCGAGACGTCACCGACCGAATCGCCCTGGAGAGCGGCCATCCGGCCGAAGCGGCCCTCGTGCGCGAGATCGGCCGCCTTCAGGCCGAACCGGGTCGCGAGGACGCGGTCGCGCGGCGTCGGAGTCCCGCCGCGCTGCACGTGCCCGAGCACGGTGACGCGAGTCTCGAAACCCGTTCGCTGCTCGATCTCCCGCGCCAGCGCGTCGCCCACGCCGCCGAGGACGACGTGGCCAAACTGATCGGTCTCGCGGGCGTCACCGGCGACGAGCCGCTGCTCGCCCGATTCGTACGTGAGCTCGTAGCCCTCGCTGACGACTACGTTGGAGAAGTCCTTCCCGCTCGCGTGGCGGCTCACGAGTCCCCTGCAGGCATCCTCGACGGTGATCGGGCGCTCGGGGATGAGGATCACGTCGGCGCCACCCGCGATCCCGCTCATCACGGCGATCCAGCCCGTATGCCGACCCATGACCTCGACGACCATCACGCGGTTGTGCGACTCGGCGGTCGTGTGAAGCCGGTCGATCGCCTCCGTGGCGATCGTGACGGCCGTGTCGAAGCCGAACGTGTAGTCCGTCCCGGAGAGGTCGTTGTCGATCGTCTTGGGGACTCCGACCACGGGGAAGGCGTGCTCGCCGTGAAGACGACCGGCCACGCCGAGCGTGTCCTCGCCGCCGATGGCGACGAGCGCATCGAGTCTCTGCTCCGCAAAGTGGCGCAGGACCGCCTCTACGCCGCCGTCGATCTTGTACGGATTCGTCCGCGTGGTGCCGAGGATCGTGCCGCCGCGCGGAAGGATTCCGGAGACCTCACGCCGTCCGAGCGGGGCGAAGACTCCCTCCGTCAGGCCCTTCCAGCCGTCCCGAACGGCGACCATCTCGTGCCCGCGGTCGGTCGAGCGCCGGACGACCGCGCGGATCACCGCATTCAGCCCGGGGCAGTCGCCGCCCCCGGTCAGGATCCCGATCCGCACCCTCAGACGTCGGGCGGGTCGTCCGAGATGAGCGCGGCAACGTCTCCGGGCGCGACGAGCACCGCATCGACGCCCGAGCGCTCGAGCTCGGCGACGTCCTCCGCCGTCGCGTCGTGGAGCTCCGCGATCGCCAGCTTCCCGGCAGGAACGTCGTGGAGCAGCCCGAGGAGCACCTCGAGCGGATCGTCCTCGGAATCCGGCGCAGCCGTGAGGAGGAAGACACCCGGATCGAACTGCTCGAGCGCGTATGCGAGCTGATCCGACCCCGAGACCCGCACGACCGCCTCGAGCCCGAACGCGTTCGCCTCGTCCCACATGGCGAGATCGGCGCGAATGACGACCGCGTCAGCCGCAACCCCCTGTGCGTCGAACATCGGGCCGAAGTGGAGGAGCGGAAGCTGCGAGGACGCGCGGACGGCGTTCGCCCCGGTGCGCGCCGCCAGCCCGTCGGCGCCTTGCCGCTCGGCTTTGACAGCGCTCGCGGCGTCGGCCACCTCCACGAGGATCGAGATCCCGTCGCCCTCGGCTATCGCCTGACTGAGTTTGCTCACCGGACGGGATCGTAATCATCGCGCTGCCAACTCGACGAGGCTGTAGGCGTCATACCGTCGAAATGCGCATCGTCGCCCTCGCGCTTCTCGGGCTCTTCCTCACCGCCGCGGCTGCCGGCGCTCGCTCGATCGTGGGCACGGCTGGGAACGACCGGCTCGTCGGCACCCCGAGGGCGGACACGCTTTCGGGCGGCGCGGGCAACGACTCCCTCGCCGGCGCAGCAGGCGGCGACCTGCTGATCGGAGGGCCGGGACGCGACACGATCGACGCCGGGCCCGGGAACGATCTCGTCTCGGTCGAGTACGACGGAGCGCGCGATGCGGCACGCTGCGGTGCGGGAAGGGACGTCGTCAACTCCGACCTCCTGGACACGGTCGCGGGCGACTGCGAGCTCGTCGGCCGCCGGCTCTCGCGCGATCCGTACACGAATCAGGACTCGCAACACGAGACCGAGGTGGAGCCGGACAGCTACACGTTCGGACGGACGACGGTCGCGACGTTCCAGGTCGGCAGACGCTTCGACGGGGCCGCGACCAATATCGGGTACGCGGTGACGACGGACGACGCGCGAACCTGGACGAGCGGTCTGCTTCCAGGGCTCACGACCGCGAGCGTCCCGCCCGGCCCGCACTCGCGCGCGAGCGACCCGGTCGTCGCCTACGACGCGAAGAACAGCGTCTGGCTCATCTCGACGCTCGCCCTCGACGGTCGCACAACGCGGCTCGCGATCAACCGCTCGACGGACGGCGGTCGGCGCTGGGACAGCGCGCTCGTCGCCGCAGAGGAGGTCGTCGCGCAGGGAATCGCCTTCGACAAGAACTGGATCGCCTGCGACAACGGACCGGCGTCAGCGTTCTACGGGCGCTGTTATCTCGCGTACACGCACTCCTCCGACGACGACATGCTCGCGGTGACCTACTCGTCGGACAGCGGGCTCACCTGGTCTCCTCCTGTCGACGTCGGCGTGCAACCGGCCGTGGGCGTCTTCCCGGTGGTCCGGCCGAGCGGCGAGCTCGTGCTCGTCTACCTGTGGGAGACGAGGCCGTTCGCGATCGCCTCCTCGCGCTCGACCGACGGCGGCGCCACGTTCGCCGCGCCCGTGCGGATCGCGGACGTCAATGCCTCGTCGTGCGGGATTCGCGACTTTCGCGCATTCCCGCTCCCGTCCGCGGATGTCGGCTCGAACGGACGAGTCTGGGCGACCTGGCACGACTGCTCGCCGTCCCGCGCCAACGAGGTCTTCGTGGCGACGTCCGACGACGGCGCCGGCTGGTCCTCCGCGGTGAGCGCGGTTCGGGGGCGGAACGCTGTCCTGCCGGCAATCGGGATCGATCCCGCCTCGGGACGAGTGGCACTCGCGTACTTCCGGGGCAGCCCGGGAGGAATCGACGTCGAGCTCGTGACGTCGACGGGCAGTCCGGCGCTGTGGACGGCGCCGGCGCGGCTGTCGGCGCGGACGATGCCGCTCGCGTGGATGCCCGACACTACGTCGGGGCGGATGCTCGGCGACTACATCTCGGTGCATTACGCCGGCGGGCGCCCGCTCGTCGTCTGGGTGCTTGCCTCGCCGCCGGTGGGGTCGAGCCTGCGACAGGCGATCTACGCGACGCGCGGCTGATGCATCAGGTCGGCCACGTTGTTCGAGCACGCTCGGCGAAGTCCGCCGCGAGCGCTGGATCCGCGTACACCTTCCGGTCGAACATCTCGACCTGGAGCCGGGGCCCGTACCAGCCGTCGTGCTCCTCCATCCGCGCCCGCGTCACCGGCTGAACGAGGAAGTGAATGTGTCCGGGCACAGCGTGCATGTGCGACCAGAGCGTCACGTACACCTGCTCGGGCGCCTCGAGGCGCGTGACGACTTGGGCTGCCTGCTGCAGCACGATTCCAAGCTCGGCCGACTCCTCGGGTACGAGCGACGCGACATCCGTGACGTGCCGCTTCGGCCTCACGATCAGCGTGCCCACGCCGAGCGGGCCGATGCAGTGGTCGACGAACCAGTGCTCCGTCTCGTGGATGCAACCGCCCGGAGCCGAACGCTCACGGGTCAGATCGCACGCGAGGCACGCGGGCGCGGCGACCGCCTCGCTCACAGGCCGATCGGATGCCAGACCGTCTTGAGCTCGAGGAATGCCTCGATCTCCCACAGGCTCTGCGCGCCGGCGTTCGAGCGGACGACGCGCTTGACGTTCTCGGCGGCCATTCGCTCGAGCTCCGCGGTAGCACCCTCGGCGCCGGTCAGGTCGATCGCGTTCACGTCCATGTGCCCGGCGAGCCAGGGCGCGAGCTCGTCCCGGAACCCGGTGAGGATGTTCACCGTGCCGGCGGGGAGGTCGGACGTGGCGAGCGCCTCGGCGAGCTCGATCGCGGCCACAGGGTGAGTCTCCGACGCGACGACGACAGCGGCGTTGCCTCCGACCAGCGCGGGCGCGATTCGCGAGACGAGCCCCGCGAGAGCGGGCTCGCCCGGAGCGAGGATCGCGACGACCCCGGTCGGCTCGGGCACGGTGAAGTCGAAGTAGGGCCCGGCCACGGGGTTCGAGCTCCCGAGCACCTGCGCGAGCTTGTCCGCCCACCCGGCGTACCAGACGACGCGATCGATCGCCGC
>JBOHBA010000276.1:0-3802 GCA_050698095.1 Gaiellaceae bacterium | reverse complement strand
TCGTCGACGTAGCACCACGCCCGGATCTGCGAGCCGTCTCCGTGGATCGTGAGATCGCGCCCCGCGAGGGCAGCCTCGATGAACGCGCGGATCGCACCGCCGCCGATCTGGCCGGGGCCGTAGACGTGGAAGGGACGCACCGACGTCGTCGGGAGCTTCAGCTCCGCGTGATAGGCGTGAGCCATGTGCTCGCCGGCGAGCTTCGAGACGGCATATGTCCACCGCGCCTCGCCGACCGAGCCGATGGTCGTCACGTGGCCCTCGTCGACGTTGAACGCGTGCTGGCCGAAGACCTCGCTGGTGGAGAAGTCCACGAGGCGCTCGACCGTGTCGCCGGCCCGAAGCGCGGCCTCGAGCACGTTGTAGGTCCCGATCACGTTCACCCGCATGGTCCGGACCGGGCTCGCGAGAACCGTGTCCACGCCGGCGATCCCGGCGCAGTGGACCACGTGTGTCGCACCGCGAATGACATCCCCCAGGCGCTCGGCGTCGAGCACGTCCCCTTCGACGAAGGTGAAGCTCGGATGGTCGGCGAGATCCGTGCTGCCCAGCGCGTCGCGGTGGAGATTGTCGACGGCGACGATCTCGTTCTCGTCGACTAGCCGCCGCGCGAGCGTGGTGCCGATGAACCCGGCGCCGCCGGTGATGACGACTCGCTTGCCGGTCAGCGCCACTGCGCGAGTCTAGTGACGCGTGGCCGCGACCAGAGCGAGCCGACGAACACGATCGCAACGACGGCGGCGACACTCACGAGCGCCGTCCCGTCCCCGCGCGGCCAGCCGCGGTACCAGTCGAGCGCCTCAAACACCGTGAGCGTCAACGGCGCGAGCCACAGCATCGAAAGTCGCGGCCGCGCCAGAGCGATGGGGACGACGAGGAGCACCAGGTAGTGGAGCCAGAGAATCGGCGTCAGCACGAATCCGGCGGCGAGGGCGAGCGTCAGCGCGCGCCGATCTCGTTCGTCGGGCTCGGACTCGGCGGCACGGGCGGCGCGCCACGCCAGTGCGAGGAGCCCGACGCACAGCGCAACGACGATCACTCGAGCGGCGGTCTCCGGCACGTCGATGGTTCGCAGGATGGCGAATGCCGAGTACGACCTCTCGGCCTCCACGTCGGAGAGGCGCCTCAGCAGCGACGGGTAGTCCGCGAGACCTCGAAAGCCGATCGCAGCCCACGAGACGAGCGCAAGCCCGAAAGTCGTCGCGGCCGCGCCGGCGGCCGCCTTCCAGCGCCGGGTCGCCGCGAGCCAGACGATGAGCGGCCAGAGGAAGACCTTGAGCACGACCGCGGCGCCGATCGCCGCTGAAGCTCTCGGAGCGCGGTCGCGGTAGCGCCATCCCAGCGCCACGAGCAGCGCAAGCGCCGGCCCGATCGCGCCGTACTCAAGGTTCTCGAGCGTGACCGGATAGAGGAGGGCGACCGGGTAGCACCGCCAGTCCCTCACATCCAGCGCCCAGAGCGCGCCGACCGTGCAGGCGATGAGCACCAGCGTGAAGAGAATCCCGGGCGTCGAGGAGCCGCGAACCGTGTCCGGAAGGAGAGTCAGCGGCGCGACGAGGAACGCGAGAACCGGCGGATACACGTACGGAGCCGGCCGGCCCTCTGCAATCGCGACATCCGGCTCGACGTATGGGCTGTCTCCTCGTGAAACGGCCTCGCCCGCTTGCAGGAAGATGTCGAAGTCGAACGGCGCGTGCAGACCGGCCAACGACCTCAGCGAGTTCGCCCAGAGCGAGTCGTCGTGATACTGGCTCGCGAGCGCCCGAGCGCCGACCGGCAGCACGATCGCGGCGATGACGACGGCGCCGAGCTTGAGGGCGATCCCGCGGCGCGACGACCCTTGCACGACCCGTGACAGTACCCTGAGGTGATGCGTGTCTACGCCGCGCTCGTGCTCGGGGCAGTGGCCCTGACCGTGGCGGGTCTCGCCCTCGCCGGAACGCCGACAGGCACGTCGCTCCGGGTGACTTACTGGAAAGACGGCGCCAACGAGAACGCGAGCGTGAGGTGGGTGCTTCGCTGCTCCCCGCCGAGAGGGACGCTTCGTCGACCCGCGGTCGCGTGCAGAAAGCTGGCAGCGGGTGGTCCGAAGCTGTTCGCGCCCATCCCGCTCGACAGCGTGTGCACCGAGATCTACGGCGGCCCCCAGCGAGCGCGCGTCGTGGGAACCGTCCGGGGCAAGCGGATCTGGGCGACGTTCAGCCGCGAGAACGGATGCGCGATCGATCGTTGGAGCCGCGTTTCCCCGTGGCTCCTTCCTCCCGGCGGCGACACGTAACAACCCGCGTCCTGGTTAGCATCGACGCCCATGACGACCGTCCTCTTCGTGGGCGCCGGACGCCATCAGCGCCGCGCCATCGAGCAAGCGCGCGCCCGCGGGCTCCGCGTGGCGGCGGTCGACAAGAACCATGAGGCGCCCGGGCTCCCGTCGGCCGACGTGGCGGAGGTCGTCGATTTCATGGATGTGGCTGCAGTCGAGGAAGCCGCTCGCCGGATCGGCGTCGACGGCGTCCTCACCGTTTCTGCCGACCGCGCGGTGCCGGTGGTGGCCGCCGTCGCAGAGGAGCTCGGCCTGCCGGGCATCGGGACCGCGACAGCTCACCGGCTGACGCACAAGCTCGCGATGCGCGACGCGCTCGCGGCGGCCGGACTGCCGCAGCCGCCGTACGCACGCCTTCGCTCGCTCGGGGACGTGTCCGGGGCACTCGATTCCGTCCGGCTCCCCGCTGTCCTCAAACCCGCCGACTCCGGAGGCCAGCGCGCGGTCTTTCGCATCGAGAGCCAAGGCGAGCTGGAGCGCGATCTCGCCGAGGCGATCGCCGAGTCGCCGACGAGCGAGGCGGTCCTCGAAGAGTTCGTCGACGGAGTCGAGATGAACGGGATCGTCGTCGCTCGCAACGGCGAGCCGGCTCTCGTCACCCTCTCGGATCGACTGCGTCCGCCGGGCATCGGCTTCGGCGTCGGCTGGATCCACGTGTTTCCGCCGTCCGTGAACGGCGACCAGCTCGCGCTCTCCGAGCGCGTGGCGGTCGAGTCCGTGCGCGCGCTCGGGCTTCGAGACGCGATCGCGTTTCCGCAGCTGATCGCCTCGCCTGACGGCGGCGTCGCGATCGTCGAGGTGGCCGCGCGTATCCCCGGCGGTCAGATGGCCGACCTCGTCCGGCACGCTGTCGGCGTCGACCTCGTCGAAGTCGCGCTCCGCCAGGCGCTGGGCGAGGAAGTTCCCGACGAGGTCGCGCTCCCGCGCTTCAGGCAGCCGCTCGCGATCCGCTTCTTCACGGCACAGCCCGGCCCACTCCCGACCGGGCTCGTAACCCGCGTCGGGAGCCTCGACGCCGTGCTCGCGTCCGAGGGAGTCGTTCAGGCGGACACGTATCTCCAAGAAGGCGAGACGATCCGCCCGGTCCGGCGTGACGGCGACCGTCGCGGGTACGTGATCGCCGTCGCGGATTCGCCCGAGGACGCTCTGAGCCGCGCCGAGGCCGCAGCGACGCGACTCGAGGTCGAGGTGGCCGGGTGAGCTGCAGCTTCGACCTGGCGCATTACGCCGAGATCCTCGAAGCAGCGCAGACTGGCGGTTATCGCTTCGAGCCGTTCGGCGAAGGACCCGAGCGCGGCGACCTCTTCCTCCGCCACGACATCGACCTCTCGCTCGACGCAGCGCTCCAGATGGCGGAGCTCGAGGCCGAGCTCGGAGTCCTCTCGACATACCTGCTCATGACGGAGTCGGTGTTCTACAACCTCGCCTCGAGCGAGGGTGTCGCCGCGATCGCGCGGCTGCGCGAGCTCGGCCATGCAGTCG
>JBOHBA010000275.1:0-2478 GCA_050698095.1 Gaiellaceae bacterium | reverse complement strand
CGCGTGAGAACGATCTCCAGCAAGAGCGCTAGCTTCTCACGACGAGCGCGCTTACCGCGGCGACGACGTCGTCCACGCTCGGGAGCATGGCGTCCTCGAGAGGACGCGCCGACGGGATGATCCCGTCACGCGCCGCAACCCGCTGGACGGGCGCGCGCAGATCGCTCCAAGCCGCGGCCTGCACCCGCGCGGCGAACTCGGCTCCGAACCCTCCGGTGAGCGTCCCCTCCTCCGCGGTGACGAGGGCGCCGCTGCGCGCGACGGACTCGAGAACGGGGTCGAGCTCCATCGGGAGCAACTGCGAGAGGGCGATGACCTCGCAGAAGATCTCGTGCTCGAGGATCAGCTCCGTGGCGGCCTCGAGGACGAGTGGAAGCATGCCGCCGTACGTGACGATGGTCGCCGAGGCCTCGCTGAAATCCGTCCCTGAGAACGTCAGCGCCGGATAGGGACCGTCGCCCTCGCGCACCGCAAGCTCGCCGATGTGACCGTCCTCGGGTCTCCGAAGGACGCGGCCGTACAGGAGCTTGTTCTCGATGAAGAACACCGGCCGCTCGTCCTCCACTGCCTGGACGAGAAGCGCGCCGAGGTCGTGACACTCGCTACCGGCCACGACGCAGATGTTCGGGATCCCGAGCAGAAGCTTCTCGAGCGACTGGCTGTGCGTGGGCCCGTACCCCCGCCGCGCTCCCATCGGCGTTCGGACGACGAGCGGCACCGTGACCTGGTCGTCGTACATCTCCCGAAACTTCGAGATCCCGTTTACGACCTGGTCGAGCCCGAGCGCCATGAAGTCCCCGAACATGATCTCGAGAATCGGCCGCTGACCGCGGAGGGCCATCCCGGCCGCGACGCCGAAGAGTGAGGCCTCGCTGATCGGAGTCGTGAGGACGCGGTCCGGGTACGCGTCGCTCAGGCCCTGGGTCACCTTGAACGCACCGCCGTACGGATCGAGGATGTCCTCCCCGAAGAGGTAGACGTCGTTCCGGGTGGCGAAGATCTCGTGGAGCGCCTCGTTCAGGACCTGCACGCCTCGCTTCGGCTGGGTGCTCAAGCCGCCTCCGGAGCCGCGGCGGGCGCAGCGTCGGCGGCAGCGACGGTCTCGGCGAGCCTCTCTTCGCACCTCGCCTCGATCGCGCTCCGCTCGTCGTCTCCGAGACGCGAGCCTGCGACGAGCAACGGGTCACGTGTGCGCCTTTCCTCGATCTCCGCCGGGTCGCGCTGGTCGTCCGACTTCGAGTGCGGGCTGAAGCGGTAGGTGTTCAGAACGAGGAAGTAGGGCGCGCTCGTCTCGCGAATGAGTGCAACCGCCTGTCCCGCCGCCTCGTGAATCGTCTCGACGTCCGTCGTGTCGAGCTCGGCGGTCTCCACGCCGAAGGCGGCGCCGCGCGCGGCGATCGACCCCGCAAGCTCGAGCTCCACGGGAGTCGACTGCGCGTAGTGGTTGTTCTCGACGACGAAGAGGACGGGGAGCTGCCAGAGCGACGCGATGTTCAGCGACTCGTAGGTCACGCCCTCGCCGAGGGTGCCGTCGCCGAGGAACACGGTCGACACGGCGCCCGAGCCCTTCTTCTTCTCGGCGAGCGCGATCCCGGTGGCCACGGGGACGATGCTCCCGAGCACGCCGTTCGAGTAGAAGTTGCCCTTGCACAGGTGCTGGCTGCCGCCCTTCCCGCCGCAGACACCCGGCGCCTTCCCCATCACCTCGCACATCAACCCGAACGGGTCGTCCGCGTACGCGAGGTAGTGGCCGTGGCAGCGGTGGTTCGAGAAGACAACGTCCACGGCTGGATCGAGGTGATCGATGACTCCGACGGCGTTCGCCTCCTGCCCGATGTAGGTGTGGGTCGTTCCCACGAGCTTGCCGAGCGAGAACAGATCGAGGAGGGTCTCCTCGAAGCGGCGGATGAAGAACATCCGCTCGTAGAACATCGCGAGGTCGGCCACTAGTGCTCTCTCCGGGAAGTACGGTGCTGATTGGCCGCGCGAAAACCGAGCAGCGCTAGGACGCAGGGAGTCCCGATATCAGTAGATATCGGGGCGACTGAGGACGACGCGATGCGAAGCGTTTGCAGCCGGCCAAACAGTGCCGTATTTCCCGGAGCGATCACTGGTGCCCTCAAACCCGCATTCCTCCGTGGGGTGGTGTCAAACACCGAGTTTCTCGCGGTACCACGCGATCGTGCGCTCGAGCCCTTCGTCGAGGTCGACCTTCGCCTCGAAGTCGAGCAGCTCGCGTGCTTTGTCCACGTTCGGGATCCGGAGCTCGACGTCCGTGTAGTGGAGCGGCTGGAAGACGATCTCGCCGGGGCAACCGGAGAGACGTTGCACCCGCTGTGCGAGGTCGTGGATCGTGACGGCGGACCGCGCATTGCCGATGTTGAAGCTCTCGCCGACCGCATTGGGGCTCTCGAGGGCTAGCAGCGTCCCCTCGACCATGTCGTCGACGTAGCACCACGCCCGGATCTGCGAGCCGTC
>JBOHBA010000274.1:0-4180 GCA_050698095.1 Gaiellaceae bacterium | reverse complement strand
CCGTCGCGAACTGCCTTCCGTGCATACGCGACGACCTGCTCGGAGACAGACACGCGCCCGAAGTGGAGCTCGAGGCCAAGTCGTTTCTCGACGCGTAGCGCCTCCTCGATCGTCGTCTCGGTCTCCTTCTTCACCTGGGTGTACCAGTCGACTCCGACCGGGGCGACTACCGCGACGCGTCCCTCGAGATCGAGCGACTCGACGACGTACTGCTCGCCGAGATGGAGGTACACCGCGCCCTCGTGCACGGTCGAGTACGCGCGCTCGCGCTCGACGAGGCCCAGAAGCGCGCCCGTGGTGGCGTCGACCACGGTGAACGAGTCCATGTCCCCTGAGCGGAGCGAGACGCGCGCCGCGGGATAGTCGCGCCCCTTCCAGACGAAGCCGGCGGGCGTGCGCTCGAGCTCCGGAAGCTCGGCGGCACGACGGAGCGCCTCGCTGCCGAGTATCGCGGTGTCACCCTCGTCCAGCGGCGCCTCGAACGCCGCGGCGAGAACGTGCGGGTCGAGGATGCGCGGGTTCGAGTGATCGACGATCGCGGCCTCGACCCGACGCGAGAGGAGCGCGTCAGGCTCACGGGCGAAGAACTGGTCGAGCGCATCCTCGCTCGCGACGAGGATCGCCAGGCCGTGACCGCGCCGCCCCGCTCGCCCCCACTGCTGGCGGAGCGACGCGACCGTTCCCGGAAAGCCGACGGAGATCGCGCAGTCGAGGAGACCGATGTCGATCCCGAGCTCGAGCGCGTCGGTCGCCGTCACGCCGAGGAGCTCTCCCTCGACGAGTCGCCGTTCGATCTCACGCCGCTGCTCGGGCGTGTAGCCGGCACGATACGGAGCGAGGCGCGCTGCGGTCGCGACGTCGACGCGCTCGGCCGTGAAGCGGTGGATCAGCTCCGCGGCCTTGCGGCTCTTCGCGAAGCAGATCGTGCGGAGGCCTCGCGAGGTGAGCTGTGAGAGCAGCCGCGCGGCGTCGCCGAGTGGGCTCGCGCGCAGGCCGAGCTCCGAGTCGAGGAGCGGCGGGTTCCAGATGATGACGTCGCGCTCCGCCTTGGGAGACGTGTCCCGGTCGATTACAGTCGCCGTCTCGCCGGTCAGCGCCTCCGCGAGCTCTCCGGCATTGGCGATGGTCGCCGAGGCGAGCAGGAACTGCGGCTCGGAGTCGTAGATTCGCGTGAGCCGCCGCAGCCGCCGGAGGACATTCGCCACGTGCGAGCCGAAGACGCCACGGTAGACGTGCGCTTCGTCCACGACGACGTACCGCAGGTTCGCGAGGAAGTCTCCCCAGCGGTCGTGATGGGGGAGGACGCCCACGTGGAGCATGTCCGGGTTCGTGAGGACGACGTTCGACCACTTGCGGATCTGCCAGCGCCGCTCGCCGGGCGTGTCGCCGTCGTAGATCGCCGGTTTGAGCCCTTTCAGACGCAGCTCGGCGAGCGCGCGAGCCTGATCCTGCGAGAGCGCCTTGGTCGGGTAGAGGTAGAGGGCGCGGGTCTTCGGGTCGCGAGCGATCGAGTCGAGGACGGGCAGGTTGAACGCGAGCGACTTCCCTGAAGCCGTCCCGGTCGAGATGACGATGTTCTCGTCTCGCTGCGCCGCTTCCCACGTCTCAGCCTGATGGCGATAGAGCGACGTGACGCGCGCTGCGATCAGAGCCGATACTACGCGTGGGTCGAGGTCGTCGGGCAGCGGCTCGGTGCGTGCGTCGCGGGCCGGTTCGGTTCCGCTGTAGGCGATTTCCTCGCCGTCGAGGAGGTCAGCCCAACCGACTGCGACGCTGGTCGCCACGAGCCCAGTGTCGCAGGCGGTCAGCTCTCAGCCGGTTCGACCCCTGAGCCGCAGTACGCACAGTGCCTCGATTCATACGGAATTCGCGACGCACAGAACGGGCACACCCCGAGCTCGCGATCACGCCGCCGAACAGCCCACGATCCCGCGAATGCAACGAAGCTGAGCGCCACAGCCGCAGATAGCACTGGACCGTAGATGATCACGGTACGGCCGATGCTGAAGTTCAAGTAGTAAGGGCTAGAGAACAGGTTGAGTAGATCTGCGATCTCGTCCTTGCTGAACGGATCGCGTCCCACATGCTGTGCGAGAGCGCCCACTCCGAGCTCGGCGATGCTGTTGGCGAGGGTCATGGTCGCGTATCCGAGAGCGAGTGCGAGAGCGATCTCGAGTGTCCGCCCTCGAACAAGCGATATCAGCCATGAGTACATTACTGGTCGCTCTCCGGGAGTTCGGATGTGCAGAAACGACAAATGGACGCGGTTCGAGGAACGTCAGAGCGACACTCTGGGCAGGCGCGCACGGAGCCACGCGTCCACCGCCAGATTGTGTACAGCGCACCCACGACGAGTGCCAGCACTAGTCCGTACAGGAGGGCCTCGCCGTAGTAGATGTCGGTACCGGCGAGCCGGAATTCGAGGGTACCGCCAGTCTCCGGATCGTGGAAGTTCTGCTGAAGCACTGAGATCACTTGCTGCGCAAGCGCTGTCGCCAGGTTGAACATCGCCAAGGCCAGCGCGAACACAATCGCGAGGACCGCGATGCCGCCGTGTGCCAGCATCTCGCGCAGCCTTTGCATCGGCTTCGCGAGAGTAACTGCGGGCTCGGTTGACGTTAGTTCGGTGTCACGAGACAGATCGCTCGCCCGAGCAGACGAGGTTCATCCAGGCGATGCCGCCTTCGTCGATCTCCGCATACGCGGTCTGCTCGTAGACGGTGCGGCCAGCCTCCGGATCGCTCGAGGCGATGCGCCAGCGAAGCTTCACGACGTCGGCCAGCTCGGTAGTGTCGGACTCGATCAGCTCCCAGTCTTCGGCGTCGTTCCAGATGCCGAAGCGCTCGGCGATCGCCTCACGTCCCTCGGCCTCGCGAAGTGCGGACGGGACAAGCCCACGCAGCCTCCCGCCCTCCTTGAACGTGGCAGCTAGCCCGTCGAAGTCCCTGCGCGAGAGCGCGTCGAGAAAACGGCTCGCAATGTCGCTTGCCTGCAGCGTGGTCACGGCCGCGAAAATAGCACGGACACTTTCGTCACACGAACGGGCCGAACTCGCGCTCGAAGCGGGCGCGAGGCTGAGCGCCATAGACGGTTGCGCGAGGCTCGCCGTCCGCGAAGAGGATCACCGTCGGCAGCGAGAGAACCCTGTAGCGGCCGGAGACCGCGAGGTTCTCGTCGACGTTGATCCGGACAAGGCGCACGCGGCCTTCCCATTCCTCGGCTAGCGCGCGCAGGTGCGGCTCAATCGCCTCGCACGGCTTGCACCACGGCGCCCAGAAGTCGACGATCACCGGGAGGGGCGACGCGAGCACCTCGTCCGGGAAGGTGCCATCGGTCACTTCGTCCACTAGAGCCGTCCCGCCAGGGCACGAAGCCGCAGGAGCGGCACCTTCCAGATCGCCTCGGCGACGATCGAGCTCGTCATCTTCGACGCCCCAGCACGCCGCTCCACGAACGTGATCGGAATCTCGGCCACACGCAGTCCCGCCCGCCGCACCCGGTACGTCGTCTCGATCTGGAACGCGTACCCGTGCGCGGAGAGCGCATCGAGGTCGATCGCCTCGAGCGTCGCGCGCCTGAAACACTTGAACCCGCCGGTGAGGTCGCGCACCCGCATCCCGAGGAGGATCTGCGCATACAGACACCCTCCGCGGGAGACGAACCGTCGCACGTGACCCCAGTTCTCGGTCCCGCCGCCCGGCGTATAGCGGGAGCCGAGGACGAGGTCGCCCTCACCGGCGGCGGCGATCAACCGCGGCACATCAGCGGGGCTGTGGGAGAAGTCGCAGTCCATCTCGAGGACGAGCTCGGCGCCCTCCGCCAACGCCCGGCGGAAGCCCGCAATGTACGCCGGCCCGATCCCTTCCTTGCGCTCGCGGTGGAGAACGGAGACCCACGCGAGCTCCGCTACGAGCCGATCTGCGATCTGTCCCGTTCCGTCCGGCGAGCCGTCATCGATGACGAGCACGCGATCCTGTGCCGTGTCGAGAACCTCACCGAGCGCGCGGATCATGGGCTCGAGGTTCTCCCGCTCGTTGTACGTCGGGAGGCAGAGGACGGCGCGAAGCATCGCCGTATCATCGCGGGATGCCGAAGGCGCTGCCCCGGAACGCCGAGCTTGCCGACCAGCTCGATCTGCTCGCCGACATCTCGGAGATCCTCGACGAGGAATCCTTCAAGG
>JBOHBA010000273.1:0-14679 GCA_050698095.1 Gaiellaceae bacterium | reverse complement strand
GCGTAGAGGTGGACGAGCTGCAGCGCGTCCTCGAGTCGTAGGTTCGACAGCTCACGGGCGGCGTCCTCGGCGGCCCAGAGTGCTCGGCGCTCGATCGCTCGCCGGAAGCGGACGTGAGCGTGAGCTTCTGCGGTCACGAACGTATGTTCTCACCTCAATAACGCAGAACGATCGCTTAGGGATTCCCCCGATCTGTGTCGCGTGTCGGACTAGGGCCGGGACTCTTGCCGTGGCTTGGTGTCGTACGCCAGGTTCGTGTGCTGACGATGAACCACGTCCGCGACGTACGTGCGGTCATGACGCATGCGCCCGCAGCGTGCGCACGTCGTGACCGAACCGCTTGTGTCCGTGACGGTTTCCCAGCGGTGCCCGCCGCGAACAAGACACATGAAGGGACGAGACAAGGCCCAACGAAGCCATATTCCGCCCGCCCGCCTCTAGCTTGCGCTCCTCGATCCGCAGGTCGCTCGGGCTAGGCGAGACCGGCCACGTCAAGCCGCCTTCTTCGTTGCGTCCTTGCCTGTGCCCTCGCACTCCGGGCACTCGTCCACCATGCGCCCCTCGTACATGGGGCCGGGGACATAGGCCGATCCCTGGCACTCGGGGCACGCATTCTCCGCGAGGTCATGCCGCCTCTTCCACGCGCTATGCATCGAGTGATTGCCAGCCGCCCTCGTTCGCTCCCTTGATCAAGAACGAGCTTGTAGCCGCCGTTGGCTTGGGCGTTGGCTGGTTGTCTGCGATCAGCGCGCCAATGTCATCGGTCGCTCGAAAGCGACCGCCGACATCGCGGCCTTCTCCGCTCATGGTCCAGTGAGCAATCAGCTTCGTCGTATTCATCCCGGTTTGCGCCCCGCAGTGAGCGAGGTGGCTTCTCCTTCCCCTTGTGTCCCCCAGCGTGTCCATCGCACGGTATCCCCCTCACGGGTCAGTGCATATCCCTCGAACGAGCCTTCTCCGCCGATTCCAACGCGGCTCGCGTCAGCTCAGCCCGCCCGCTTCTAGCTCTCGCTCCTCGATCCGCAGATAGCTCGCTAGCTCGGGATCGTCCCCGCGCACCGCCTCGATGAGCCGCTCGGCGTCCTCGCGGCGGACGAACGTCTCGACGGCGTCGCCAAGAGGGTTGCTTAGGCCTGAGCGCAAGTCGGTTGATGGCGTACACGATCACTTTCGAGACGATGACGAGTGCGACCGGGGGTGTCGAGATGGCTTCTCAGGACATCCACATGTGCAGGGAGTGCTGGGCGGTGGGAGTTTTCGCCCGACGCTCCCGCATTGGGGGCGTGACCTCGCCATGCTGGCGGAATCAGCTGCCGTGCGACGATCATCCGGGCTGGCCCTTGGGCCGCCCGACGCGTCCTTCGTTTCGCGTCGGCACGTTCAATGTCGCACTTCTCGTGGCATACTCGCGCGTGCGTGCGCGGATAGAAGGTGTGCCTTGCACGATGCTGTACGCGAAAACGCGCCAGACAAGCCGCGTATTGTGGGCGGACTCGCGCCGCCGAAGGCACCCCCACCCTCGCGGTAGCAGCGGAGTCTTCGAACGCCCGAGCGGCTTGTGAGTGAGCCGATTCGGCGGGCTCCTGTTGCCGCGTCTGTTGCCCCCCACCCGTACTGCGGGCAGAGGCGGTAGCTACGAATGCTCGTGTTTGCGGGCATTTCTGCGATGGGCCGTGAAGGATTCGAACCTTCGACCTTGGGATTAAGAGTCCCCTGCTCTACCAACTGAGCTAACGGCCCGGGACGGCCAAGTGTAGCCGCGCCTCAGCGCGCGAATCGAGGCCGCTAAGCGGCTTGCCGCACGCCGTCGGCGAGTAGTTGCGCGACGGACTCGAGCGACTGCGGCCGTCCGTAGTAG
Source organism: Gaiellaceae bacterium (assembly GCA_050698095.1). GTDB lineage: Bacteria > Actinomycetota > Thermoleophilia > Gaiellales > Gaiellaceae > GMQP-bins7. The sequence goes on along the minus strand of JBOHBA010000273.1, from coordinate 12,821 downwards.
TAGCCCTGCGCGTAGTCGCAGCCGAGCCCGCGCAGCTCGCTGTGCACCTCGGGGTCCTCGACGCCCTCGGCGACGACCCGGAGACCGAGGCTGTGGACGAGCTGGATCGTCGCCTTGGCGATCATCCGGCTGTTGCGGGAGACCGACATATCCGCGATGAAGCTCCGGTCGATCTTCACCTCGTCGACGGGCAGGTCCTTCAGGTACGCGAGCGACGAGTGGCCGGTGCCGAAGTCGTCGATCGAGATGTGGATCCCGGCTTTGGCTATGTCGTCCAGGATCGACCGAGCCCGTTCCGGGTCGGCCATGACGGTGCTTTCGGTCAGCTCGATGCAGAGCCGGTTCGGCGAGACGCCGTGATCGTTGAGCAGGCTCGTGAGGCGCTCGGAGAGGTCCGCGTCGAGGAGGTCGATCGCCGTCAGGTTCACCGCGATCGTGAGATCGGAGTCGGACCAGTCGCGCAGCTGCTCGACAGCGGCCTGGAGGACTGCGCGCGTGACGTGTCGGATGGCGCCGGTCCGCTCGGCCACGGGAATGAACGCCCCCGGCGGCAGCACACCGCGCGTCGGATGATTCCAGTACGCCAATCCCTCGAAGCCTGCGATCGCGCCCGTCGCAAGGTCGATCTTCGGCTGGTAATGGAGCCCTATCTGGCCCTCCTCCGCAGCCGTGCGCAAGGCGGCCGTGAGCTTGAGCTGCTCCGGATCGTGCGGATCGACCGCCGGGCTGTAGCCGAGCACGCCGCTTCGCCATTCCTTGGCCGTGTAGGTGGCGATCTCCGCGTGCTTGACGAGCGTGTGCGCGTCCTTGCCGTCCACAGGGTAGAAGGCGATGCCCACGGTCGCATCGATTGCGAGGTGAGCGCCGTCGGCATCGATCGGGGGCTCCATCGCGCTCCGGAGCTGCTCGGCGAACGCCATCGCACGTGCTTCGTCTCCCACCTCGACGACGACTGCGAAGTCGTCGCCTCCGAGTCGCGCCAGCAGCCGCTCGTCACCGACGACGGCTTGCAGTCGCCGTCCGGCTTCGACGAGGATCACGTCACCCACCTCGTGTCCGAGGGTGTCGTTGATCTCGCGAAAGCGGTTGAGGTCGACGAGGAGAACCGCGAGAAGACGTTTCGCCTCGTCCGCCCGACGGATTGCCAGACCGAGCCTCTCGAAGAGGTTCGTCCGGTTGGGCAGGCCCGTGAGCTCGTCGTAGAACGCCTGTTGGTGGATGCGCGCGATCTGGCGCTGGATGCGCCTCGTCACACGAATGAGCAACGGGACGAGGCACGCGAAGAGGACGATGAGGAGCGTTTCGAGAACGGCGCCGACGCGAAGCTGGAGCGCTCGCGCAGACTTCGCGATCGGCTCATAGGACTGCGCGATCAGTGCCGCCCCGGCGCTCGTGTCCGGTCCAACCGGCACGTAGGTCTCGAGCGTCTTTCCCTCTGCGGCGACAGAGCTCTTCCCGGCAGGCGCGACGCTGCTCACGATGGTCCCGGTCGAGGCTTCCGCGGAACGCGCTCCCGCGGTCGTCGTTCCGATCGTCCCGTGGGCGGACGAGTACGTGACGAGACCGTCTCTGCGGACGAGCGACAGGCCGATGACGTCTCCGGCGAGGCCGAATCTGCTCAACACCGAATCGAGCTCCTGGCGCCGCTCCGGCGAAACCGGTCGCTCGAGGTCCGCTTCGGTGACCTCGCGCTGGAGGACGGTCGAGGCCACGAGACCCGCGTGGCGTGCCGCAGCTCGCTCAGCCTGCGAAAGAGCGAAGTGGTGAACCACGAGCAGGATCACGGCAGAGGCGAGCGCGAGCGACACCGAGAGCACGACGGCGAACCGAAGTACGAGGCGAGGCGGCCGCTCTGTTGCAAACAGCGCCGAGGAGCCAGGCTCGTCCCGGCGGGTGCGCCCCATCACGGCTTCCCGCGATCGCCGGGTGCCGGAGGGCCGTTGCCGGGAGGCGTCTGGTCCGAGCCGGAGCCCGACCCGGATCCGGGCGTACCCTGGCCCGGATCGGCGGGAGGGTCGCCGCCCTGACCCGGTGGTGTGCTTCCACCGGGTTGCGTCGAGCTGCCCCCGGAACCGCCGGAGCTTCCTCCGCCACCCGAGCCGCCCGTACCACCGGTGCCGCCCGAGCCACCGGTGCCACCCGAGCCGCCCGTACCACCGGTGCCGCCCGAGCCGCCCGTGCCACCCGAGCCTGCCTTGCCGCCAGATCCACCAGATCCACCGCCGCCTGCCGGATTCCCAGCGCCGCCCGAGCTGCCGCCCCCGTTCCCTGCTCCGCCTGAGGTACCGCCGCCTTCAGGTCCGCCCGTCTGCGGGCCGGGTGGGGTCGGTGAAGGCGGGTCGGGCCGAGGCTCCGGAGCCTGAGGCGGATCCGAAGGCTCGGGCGTGCCCGTGGGAGCGTCTCCCGGGTCGGTCGTGCCTCCATCGGACCCTGGGTCGACCGGCCTGGCGCCCGTGTCCGCGCCTGGATCGGCCTGGTGCATCACGGCCTCCCGCCGGTCGACCGACGCCTTGGAGCCGAAGGCGCCTCGCGCGGGAGTCCCGCGTGTGGACGAGCTCGCCGCCGGCGACTCGGCGTCAGTGGTAGACCGGGGAAGCTGCTCGGAAGGGTCGTACGTGATCTTCAGAGCGCCTACCGCGACGTTGTGTTCGCGGGTCAGGGACTCCCCGCCGCCGAGAGCGGGTGGCGCAAGGTTCGAGAACGCTGCGGTGAGCCGCTCCAACATCTGCGGCAGCGGAATCACAGTCGCCGCGAGTGACAGCGCCGGGAGCGGGACGCACACGAGAATCGCGAGAGCGAGAAGATGGCGACGCGGAAGCGAGACTGCCTCCGCCGTACCGGCAGTCGTCCATCCGTTGGTGGTTGCGAGATCGCTCATAGGCGCAGAAATCCCTGCTGGCATACGATCGAGGCAATACGAGTCCGAGTTGCCCCCCGACAGGGGGATCTCGCTCCCTCGTCTGGGTGAACGCGCTAGCGCGCGAGGCCCGTGCAGCCGCGGAGCGAGCGCCATGACGCAAGCTCACGTCGCCGCTCTGCGCCGGCGAGCGGCCGAGGCACCCCGTCGACGATTCGCGCGGGGACCCAGCGGTACCCGTTCAGCTCGCGGCCCGTCACGGTGACGAAGAGCACGCCTGTCCGCGTCGAGAGCTCGCTCGTCGAGGACCATGCGAAGTTCCCCAGGCCGTATCCGATCAGGGCTTTCCCCATCCGCCCGGCGCCCTGCAGCCGATGCGCGTGTCCGCCGACGATCACGTCCGCGCCCGCTGCAACGAGCTTCCTCGCGAGCGTGCGCTGGTCGGCGGTCGGGCACCGGTCGCGCTCGACCCCCCAGTGGAGGAACACGACCACGGTGTCGGCGGTCCGGCGAGCCCCGCGTACCGCGCGGACGAGCCGAGGGACGTCCTTCGCCGATGCGAGCCCGGGTTTCCCTCGTCCCGCGGTCCATGAGGAGATCAGCTCGTCGTCCAGCACCTGAGTCGCGCCGATGACCGCGATTCTCTGACCGTTGATCGTCCGGCGAAACGGCCGGTACGCCTGCTGGTCGTCGAGCCCGATTCCGATGACGGGAAACCGGTGGCGCCTGGCCGCAGCGAGCGTGTCGAGGAGCCCGGAACGTCCGAAATCCATCCCGTGGTTGTTCGCCATCGAAGCGACGTCCACGCCACCGCCGCGCAGAGCGGCGAACGCACTCGGTGGCGCGCTGAACACGAACTGCTTCGCCGCGGGCTTCCCGCCGGTCGTGACGGCGGTCTCCAGGTTCACGATCGCAAGGTCGGCGTCCGAGAGGACGGGCTCGATCGGAGCGAGCACTCCCGCAGCATCGGCCGCCAGCTTCTCGGCCAAAGCGCCCTCGAAGTGGACGTCGCCTCCGAATGCGAGCACCACCGAGCCGGCTTTCGCGCCGCTCTGGCCCTCGACCGGCGACGCCTCCCCAAGCCCCGATACGAGACCGCCGACGGTCGCAGCGAGCGCGGCGAGGACGAGCGACAGCTTTGCGATTCGAGGCACGATGGACGAGGTGGGAAGCGCGATTCGGTTCCGCTCCACGATAGCGAGCGCTTGAAGTAGGCTCGACTCCGGTGCGCAAAGGGATCGTCCAGCTGGTCGCGATCGGTGTCGTGCTCGGCGTGCTGGCCACGCTCGTCGCGGTGCTGTTTCAATGGCTCCCCACGTCGGCGAGCGAGGAGTTCGACCGGATTCAGGACATCTACTGGTTTGCGACCTGGATCTCGATCGCGATCTTCGCCGTCGTAGCCGCGGTGGTCGTCTACTCGGTCTGGAAGTGGCGCGTTCCGCTGGACGACGACCGCGACGGCCCGCCGATCCACGGGCACACCGGTCTCGAGATCGCGTGGACGGCGGTCCCCGCGATTCTCGTGATCGCGATCGGCATCGTCAGCGCGGTCGTGATGTCACAGAACGGTCGAGCGGGCGATCGGCCGCTCGAGGTGAATGCGATCGGCCAGCAGTTCACCTGGAAGTTCGTCTACTCCGACTACGACGACGTGACCACCGGGGAGCTCGTGCTCCCCGTCGGACGCGAGGCGCGGTTCACGATGACCGCCGTCGACGTGATCCACTCGTTCTGGGTGCCGCAGTTCGGGCAGAAGCAGGATGCCGTGCCGGGTATCGAGACGACCATCCTCGTCACGCCGACGAGGACGGGTGAGTTCGCCGTCGTCTGCACCGAGCTCTGCGGCCTCGGCCATGCGACGATGCGTGCGAAGGCGCGCGTCGTGACCCAGGCGGAGTTCGATCAATGGGTCGCGGAGAAGCGCGCGTGACAGCGGCGCAGCACGAGACGCCGCAGGCCGAGTATCCGGCTCACTTCGAGCCGCCGCACGGGCCGACCTGGAGGCTGCTGTTCGGTCCGGGGCTCGTGCGCGGCGCATGGATGGCGGGGGCGGGCTTCGTCTTCGGGACGCTTCTCGTCCTCGCCCTGCGCGGGTGGTGGGGCTGGGAGCCTTACTGGCACACCGAGGTCATCCTGGCAGTCGCCGGGATGGTGACCGCCCCGATCGGGTTCCTGGCTGGGATCGGCTCGTTCGACTACTGGCTGCACTACATCTCGGGTCGCCCCACGCGGCCGGAGGACCACTCGGGGCACGGCGCGCGCACCTGGCGCGACTACTTCCGCGTCAACACCGACCACAAGGTGATCGGGATCCAGTACCTCGTCACGACGTTCTTCTTCTTCACGGTCGGCGGGCTCATGGCCATGTTCTTCCGCGCCGAGCTCGCCGAGCCGGGGCTCCAGTTCGTCGACTCGCAGACGTTCAACGGTCTCGTCTCGGTGCACGCGACGCTGATGATCTTCCTCTTCATCATCCCCGCGTTCGCCGGGCTCGCGAACTTCGCGGTGCCGCTGATGCTCGGCGCGCCGGACATGGCCTTCCCGCGGCTGAACGCGCTCTCGTTCTGGCTGCTTCCGATCGCAGGGATCATGTTCGTCGCGAGCTTCCTCGCTCCCGGCGGGGCCTTCGGTGCGGGGTGGACGGGCTACGCACCGCTCGCCGAGGGCCAGCCGCTCGGGCAGACGTTCTTCAACATGGGCGTCCAGTGGGCTGGAGCGTCGAGCATCATGACGGCGCTCAACTTCCTGGTCACGATCATCACGATGAGGGCGCCCGGGATGACCTTCTGGCGCATGCCTCTCCTCGTGTGGGCGAACTTCACGACCTCACTGCTCGTCGTCATCGCGACGCCGTTCATCGCCGGCTCGCAGTTCTTCGTGATGTTCGACCGGATCCTGCACACGAGCTTCTTCACCCCCGAGGGGGGCGGCTACGTGCTCGGGTACCAGCACATCTTCTGGTTCTACAGCCACCCGGCCGTCTACATCATGATGCTGCCCGGCTTCGGGATCGTCTCCGAGGTGATCTCCTCGATGTCGCGCAAGCCGATCTTCGGCTACCGCCTAATGGCGCTTTCGCTCATGGGGATCCTCGTGCTCGGGTTCTCGGTGTGGGCGCACCACATGTTCGTCGCGGGCATGGCGGACTGGCTGCGCGTCCCGATGATGATCACGACGCTGCTCATAGCCATTCCGACGGGGATCAAGGTGTTCTCCTGGGTCGCGACGCTCTGGCGAGGCCGGATCCACCTGACGACGCCGATGCTCTTCGCGCTCGGCTTCGTGACCATGTTCGTGATCGGCGGGCTGTCGGGGATCTACCTCGGGTCGGTTCCCATCGACATCGCCGCGTCGGACACGTACTTCATCGTCGCCCACATCCACTACGTGCTCTTCGGCGGCTCGGTCTTCACGATCTTCGCGGGGGTCTACTACTGGTTCCCCAAGATGACCGGCCGAATGTACTCGGAGCGGCTCGGCAAGTGGCACTTCTGGCTGACGTTCGTCAGCTTCAACGCGACGTTCTTCCCGATGCACTACGTGGGCCTCCGAGGGATGCCCCGCCGCGTCTTCGACTACGAAGAGGCCTTCGGCGACCTCAACTTCTTCATCACGATCGCCTCGTTCGTCCTCGGCGCTTCGTTCATCGTCTTCGTCTACAACATCGTCACGAGCTGGGTTCGCGGACCGATCGCCGACTCCAACCCCTGGCGCGCGCACACGCTCGAATGGCAGGTGTCCTCGCCGCCGCCGATCTTCAACTTCGACGAGATCCCGCAGGTCGTCGGCGGCCCGTACGAGTACGGCGTGCCCGGAGCGCGGCACGCAGTCATGAGCCCCGCAAAGGAGAAGGTCGAGGTTCACGCATGACGGCGCACGCCGAGGCGGTGCAAGAGCACCACGGACCGCCGGAGGCGAATCAGAGCTCGCGCGTGGATGCGCGGACGCTCGGGATGCTGCTCTTCATCGGGTCGGAGATCATGCTGTTCGGCTCGTTCTTTGCGGCGTACTTCTTCGTCCGGGTCGTCAACCCGGGCGCTCCCGACCACTGGCCGCCCGAGCCGTACCACTTCCCGGTGTTCGTGGCCGGCGTCAACACGGCCATCCTCGTGACCTCGAGCTTCACGATGCACTGGGCGCTGCAGTCGATCAAGCGCGGCCAGCGCGCAGGCTTCCTCGCCGGAATGGTGCTGACCTTCCTCATGGGTCTCGCCTTCTTGCTTACGCAGGTGATCGAGTACCTGAACGTCGGCTTCAACACCGGCGACGGCGCGTTCGCCTCCGTGTTCTTCGGGCTGACCGGGCTGCATGGAGCGCATGTGTTCGTCGGGCTCAGCCTGCTCTTGATGGTGATCATCCGCGGCTTTCGCGGTCATTTCTCACCGGAGCACCACCACGGGGTCGAGCTCCCCGGCATCTACTGGCACTTCGTCGACGTCATGTGGATCGTCGTGTACGCGACGGTCTATCTTCTCTAGGGACGCGGAGGCGCCGTGGAGAGCCCGTTTCGGAGCGAAGCCGCAGCCTTCCGGTTCCTGCTGGTCACGATCGGCGCGCTCGCGTTGATCGTCTTCACGTCAGCGATCGACACGGGCCTGGGGTTTGTCGTGTTCCTGATCCTCGCCGGGACGGCGATAGGGCTCTACCTCCGTCAGCGCGGGCCCGGCCCGGATCGCGAGCACGTCGAGCATGTCGGCGGCGCGGATGAGCGAAGGATCCTCGTCGTCGCGAACGAGACGGTCGGCGGAGACGAGCTCATGAGCGCGATCAGCGTCCGCGCTCTCGAGTCGAAGACCGAGTTTCTCGTCGTCTGTCCCGCGCTGAACTCCCGTCTCAAGACGTGGACGTCGGACGAGGACCCGGCTCGAGCGAAGGCCCAGGAGCGGCTCGGCGCGACGTTGGAGCGTCTCGCCTCGGTCGGGATCGAGGCCCGGGGCGAAGTCGGGGACGGAGATCCGCTCGTTGCGATCGAGGATGCCGTGAGAGCCTTCCATCCCGACGAGATCGTCATCTCGACCCACCCGGAGGGGCGGTCGAACTGGCTCGTTCGCGGAGTGCCGGATGCCGTCCGCGCGCGCTACGACGTGCCGGTGACGCATGTCATCGTGGATCTCGATGCCGTCGAGCAGCCGAACGACTTGGCCTAGCGCGTCGTCAACGACCGGCCGACGACGAGACGTAGTCGGCGACAGCCTGGATCTGGGCCTCGTCGAGCGACCCTGAGAACGACGGCATGGCCCCCTGCCCGTTCGTGACGCGGTCGACCACGAGCTCCTTCGAGGGCTTCGAGCTGTCGAGATTAGGGCCGACGTTTCCGGACGTTCCGGCATCCGACAGCGTGTGGCACGAGCCGCAGCTCGTCATGAAGATCGTCTTGCCGTCGGTCGGCTTGTCCACGGTCACTCCGGTTCCGGCCACTGCGCCGACGTAGACGCCGATGTCGGTGGCCGCCTGATGCTGATCGGGGACGCAGAAGTCTCCTTCCTCGACGTCGCCACACTCCGGGATCGTGTCATTCGGCCCTGGCATACCCGGTGCTCCCGTGGAGGTCTCCGTGATCGGGAATAGGACCTGGTCGCGCACGACCTGTGTGAACGTCTCCGAGGTCATGCCCGCGGCGCGTGCCTGTGCGAACGCGTCGTCGAGATTCGGCCCGATCACGCCGGCCGTGCCGGCGGCGGCGAGCACGTGGCAGGCGCCGCAGTTCGCCTCGAGGAACAGCTGCTTTCCCAGTCCCTGGCTTCCGTCAGTCGAGTATCCGCCCGTCCCGCAGCCCGTGAGCGCGAGCGAGACGAGAGCCGCACATGCGGCGGACACGACTACGGCGGGCCTCACGGGAGGCGAGTCTAACCCGCCGGGATGAGCTGGCGAAGCTGCTTCAGAATCCGTCGAACTTCGACCGCCGTCGGATCGTCAGGCGCGATCTTCAGAAACGCCTCGTAGGCCGCGATCGCGGTCGCTGCGTCGCCGGCGTCCTGAGCGGCCTGGGCCAGCTCGAGCTGGACGGTCGGGTCGTTCGGGAGCACGACCGTGATTCGGCGGTATGTGTCGACGGCCTGTGCGGACGCCTGTTGGGCCTCGGAGTACGCGATCGAGCTGTCCTGCGTGATCGATCCGCTCACCGCCTGCGTGATCGGGTCGGGATCGAGCGGTGCGTCGCCTAGTCGAATCGCGCCTGACACCGTCGATCCCGGCGCCAGGTATGCGGCGCGAAAGTCGGCGATTTGGCCGCGCTGCTGCGCCTCTCCGGCCTTCGTCAGGTAGAGACCTGCGAGCTCGCGTAGAACATCGGTGTTTCGTGGGCGGAGCGTCACGAAGCTCTCAAGGGCCGTGATGGCGTCGTCGGTGTTCCCCTCGGCTTGATGAGCTGTCGCGAGGTCGCGGAATGCCGCCGCGTCCTTGGGATTCTCGAGCGTGCGCTTCTCGGCGTCGGAGATCGAGGGCACTCCGCTCCCGCCGCCTGACCCGCGGAAGACGTCGCCGACGCCGACTCCGCCTGCGCCGACTCCGAACCCCACGAAGCCGAGCCCGAAGACGACCGCGAGGAAAAGGAAGACCCACTTCGCGTTCCGGCGTAGGCGCGGGAAGAACATGGTGTCTTCGAGTGTTACGGCAGGTTTGCGTGCGCCAGCAGCCGGCCGCGGGCGCGGCGCGCGGCGCCGATCAGCTCGAGCCATGTCTTCCCTCCCTTCTCATACCGCGTTTCACCGGACACGAGAGTAGCGATGACGCGCTGGGGCGATCCGCCGAGAACCGCCGCCGTAACCGGATCTTCCCACGGCACGAACGACGTGTCGGCGAGAGAGAGAACGGTCAGGTCGGCGCTTTTACCGGGCGCCAGCGAGCCGAGTCGAGCGTCCAAGCCGAGCGCGCGAGCGCCACCGAGGGTTGCGAGCTCGAGCGCGCCCGCGGCCGTGAGAGCATCGGGTCGCCGTTCGCGAGCGCGCGCGCCCGAGATGGCGGCACGCATCTCGTCGAACATGTCGAACGAGGGTGTCGAGGCGGGGCTGTCGGTTGCGATGCACACCCGGATGCCCGCTTCCCGGAGCGCGTTCAGTGGAGCGACTCCGCACCCGAGGAGGGCGTTGGAGCGCGGGCAGTGCGCGACCGCGACGTCGTGTGCGGCGAGCAGCTCGATCTCCTCCTCGTCGGCGTGAACGCAGTGCGCCGCCAGAACATGCGATCCGAGAAGCCCGGCCTCGGCGAGCGCGCGAATGCCTGTCGTGCCCAGAGGGCGCACCAGCATCTCGCTGAACGCCTGCCAGCTACCCCCTCCGGTGCGGAGGTACTCCGTCTCCGCCTCGCTCTCGGCGAGATGCGTGGCGACCGGAAGCCCGAGCTCGTCGCAGGCTCGATAGAGGTCGAGCGAGCACGTGTACGGCGCGTGCGGCGAGATGCCGAGGGTGACGGTCTCGGGGAGGGCCGCTGCGAGCTGCTCCCGCATCGGCTCGAATCGCTCGCGAATCGGGGTGTCGTCCTCGCCGAAGACTTCGAGGTGGACGATTCCGTGCAGGCCGACGTCCGCGCACGCAGTCGCCGCGGCTCCGCTGAAGCTGCAGTCGCCGACCGCAGTGATCCCGGAGCGGAGACACTCGAGCGCGCCGAAACGAGCGATCGCCTCCATGTCCTCGAGGTCGATCCGTGCCTTTCGCTCCACGTGTAGCGCGATCCAGGGGCCGAACGACAGGCCGTCGCCGAATCCCGCGTACGCGGCGTACTCGAGGTGGCTGTGGGCGTTCACGAAACCGGGGAGGATCACCGCGTCGCGGTACCGCTCTCCCTCGCCGAGCTCGGCGGCGGGGCCGACCTCCAGAATCGTTCCGTTCTCGAACGCAACCGCCCCGTCGCGAATCGGGGGTCCCTCCACCGGGACCACCCAGTCCGCGGACATGACGTTCATTGCAGCCCGGTCTCGGCGAAGTCCTCGTCCCAGCCGCGCTCCCAGCGCCGTTCCATGAAGACGGATGCCCAGATCGAGAACTCGAACAGGAGCACCAGCGGGACGACCTCGAACGCCAGCGAGACGGGATCGACCGTCGGGAGGAGGGCGGCGAACACGAGCAAGAGGACGAATGCGATTCGTCGGTTGCGACGCAGTCGGTCCGAGCTCAGCACGCGCAGCCGCACCAGCCCGAGGACGACGATCGGCAACAGGAACATGAGCCCACCGCCGAAGAGAACGAGTGCGACGAACGTGTAGTAGTAGCTCGCCCGGATCTGGATGTCGTACAGCTCGTCGTCGTACGACGTGAGGAAGTCGAGCGCTCGTGGGAGCACCACGTAGTACATGAAGACGATCCCCAGGGCGAAAAGCGTCGTGCCGATGAGGACGAGCACCACGACGACTCGCTGGTAGTGCTCCTCGACCGCAGGGGCGAAGAAGGCCCAGACCTGCCAGAGGACCACGGGCAGCGTGATCGCGAGCGCGGCGATGAGGCTGACCTTCACCGAGATCGTGAACGGCTCGGTGACTCCCAGGGTGACGAGCGCCTTGTCGTTCGGGAGCGGCACTGTCAGCCATCTCATGATCCTCTCGTGGAACGCGAACGTGAGCGCGAACGCCGGAACGATCGCGACGAGCCCGATGATGATGCGCGTCCGTAGCTCGTCGAGGTGCTCGACAAGGGTGGCCTCCTCACCGTGTTGGAGGCGGCGCGGCAGCCACCGGCGCACTCGGGCTCCTAGGAGACGGGTTCCCGCTCGGCTTTGTCGGCGGGAGTGCTCTCGGTCTTCGGCTCGTGCGTATGGGGCTCGACCGGAGCCGACAGCTCACCGGCGTCCGAGGCCTGTTTCTCGTCGCCCGTCACCGCGTCCTTGAACTCGCGCATCCCGCGTCCGACCGAGCGTCCCATCTCCGGCAGCCGCTTAGCGCCGAACAGAAGGAGCAGCACGACCATGATGATGATGAGCTCCGGTGTGCCTATCGGGCCGAGAAATGCCACGTGCGCACGATACCACCGCGTAGGCGCGGCACCAGGGTCCGGCTACCATGGGGCGAAGCGGAGCCGTCTACTCGCGGCTCATTTCGAAACGAGGTCCTCTTCGTATGGCTCAGCTCGAGATCAAGAATCTGCACGTCTCCCTCGGGGACGGCATCGAGATCGTCAAGGGCGTGGATCTCGCGGTCTCGTCGAACGAGAAGCACGCGATCATGGGTCCGAACGGATCGGGCAAGTCGACGCTCGCATATGCCCTCATGGGCCATCCGGCGTACGAGATCACCGAGGGCCAGATCCTCCTCGACGGCGAGGACGTGAGCGAGCTCGGCGCGGACGAGCGTGCTCAGCGTGGCCTCTTTCTCGCGTTCCAGTACCCGCACGCGATCCCGGGAGTCACCGTCACGAGCTTCCTGCGCAGCGCGATCAACGCACAGCGGAAGGCCGCGAACGGCGGGGAGGAGAACCCCGTTCCGATCCCCGAGTTCCGCACGGAGCTCCTCGCGGCGATGGAGGAGCTGAAGGTGCCGCGCGAGCTTGCGTCGCGCTACCTCAACGACGGCTTCTCGGGTGGCGAGAAGAAGCGCGTGGAGATCCTGCAGATGGCGATGCTGAAGCCGAGGATCGCGGTGCTCGACGAGACCGACTCGGGCCTCGACATCGACGCGCTCAAGATCGTCGCGAACGGCGTGAACGCGCTCGTGGGCCCCGACATGGGCGCGCTCGTGATCACGCACTACCAGCGGATCCTCAACTACGTCACGCCCGACTTCGTGCACGTCTTCGTGGATGGGCGTATCGTGGAGGAAGGCGGCCCGGAGCTCGCCCACAAGCTGGAGGCGGAGGGCTACGAGGCCTTCACGCCTGCAGGAGTCGCAGGAGGCGAGGAATGAGCGCACGGGAAACCGACGTCGTCCGGGAGATCCGCTCCGACTACAAGTACGGGTTCTCGAACCCCGACGAGGCGGAGGACTACTTCTTCAAGTCGGGGCGAGGCATCTCGCACGACGTCGTCGAAGCGATCTCCG